>JAIHZV010000181.1 GCA_022718015.1 Phascolarctobacterium sp.
GAGAAATATGTGCAGGCACTTTTAGCAGAGCTGGAGCATTTAGAGCAGCAGGGAGTTTTTGCTAAGCAGAAGCTGGAGGCAGTTTTCTTTGGCGGCGGCACACCCTCTGTGCTCAGTCCGCAGCAGGTTAGCGCTATTCTGCAAAAAATCCATAGCGTAGCCAAGCTGACAGAGGACTGTGAGCTGACCTTTGAAAGCAGCATTTATGATTTGGATGCGGATAAGCTGAATGCCTGCCTTGACGGTGGCATCAACCGCTTCAGCTTTGGCGTGCAGAGCTTTGATACGCAGCTGCGCCGCTCCTTAGGCAGGCTGAATACTAAGGAAGAGGTTACGGCCAAGCTCGAGGAGGTTGCAGCTAAGGATGTCAAGGTCATCATCGACCTGATTTATGGCTTGAATGGCCAGACGACAGAGCTGCTGCTGGAGGATATCAGGACAGCGCTGGCCTGCGGCGTGAGCGGCATGGATTTGTATAAGCTGCAGATTATGCCTAAGTCACCGCTGGGACAGGCTATCGCCAAGGGCAATATCAGCTATGCATATAATGACAGACTGCTGGCGGAGATGTTTATCGCTGCCGATGCGCTGCTGGCAGAGCAGGGGGCCAAAGCACTGAGCTGCTGCCATTGGGCGATGCGTGAGGATGAACGTAGCCATTATAATACGCTGGTGAAAAGCGGTGCTAATGTGATTGCCTGCGGCACAGCCTGCGGCGGTCATCTTGGCCTGTATAAGTATATGAAGACTATGGATAAGGCGGATTATGTCAAAAAATCCCATGCAGGACAGTATGCTGTTATGGGCATGGGCAGGCTGAGCGAGCAGTATCATCTGCTGGATAAATTATCCGGTCAGTGTGATGCAGGCTGCCTTGATTTTGCTCTGCTGAAAAAGTATAGCGACGCCGATTGGGAGCAGCTGCTCAAACCGCTGCTGGAGCAGTGGGAGCTGTTAGGACTGCTTTATAGCATGGACGGACAGTATCGTTTTACTGCTAAGGGAAAATATTACTACCGTCAGCTGGACAGAGTGCTGCTCACAGCTGCCGAATATGCACTGTATGGCAAGCCGGGGCTGATGGAGCAGGCTGGTCAGAAAATGATGGGACTTATGAAGAATATGAAATAAAAGGAGGATACGATGATGCAGGATATTTTAATCGTATATGACAGCAAAACAGGCAATACGGAAAAGGTTGCTAAGGCTTTGGCTGAGAGCGCTGGCGAGCGCTGCGTGCTGGCGAAGGTTGACGAGGCTCCGGCAGCAGACGCTTTCGCTGTTGTTGTGGCTGGCTTTTGGGTGGATAAGGGCGCACCGAACGCCAAGATGAAGAAGTATCTGGAGGAGCTGCACGGCAAAAAGCTCGTGCTGTTCCAGACGCTGGGCGCAGATCCCGCAAGCGATCATGCCGTGACCGCACTGGTGAACGCAGGCGTAGCGCTGAACAAGGATTGCAAGGTGCTTGCTACGCTGTCGATTCGAGGTGCGATTGATCCAGCACTGATTGCCATGATGCGCAAGATGCCGGCCGGAAGTCCGCACAGCCCCAGTCCGGAGAGCGAAGCACGCTGGGCTGCTGCTGCCAGCCATCCTGATGCAGAGGATCTTGCGAAGGCGAAGGACTTTATGCAGGGCTTCCTCGCAATGTATGACAAGTATCTGAAAATGATGTAAAAAATAAAGCCAGAGCCGCAGGAGAAAAGTCCTGAGCTCTGGCTTTTTTTATAGTTTTCTTAGTTTTGTCTTTCGTAGGGAAGGTTCATGAGCGCTTCATCGTCGAAGTAGTTGATGCGCATTGCTTCACGTACATCGTGCAACGTTTCTGCTGCTGCTGCTTCCGCAACCTTGCTGCCCTCGCGCAGAATAGCGTACACCTCGGGGATGCGCTGCTGCCACATCTCGCGGCGCTCGCGAATCGGTGCAAGCTCTGCCTGCAGCACGCTGTTAAGGAACTTTTTAACCTTTACGTCGCCTAAGCCGCCGCGCTGGTAGTGCGCTTTGAGCTCGTCGAGGTTGGCATATTCAGGCAGGAATTCTGCGAAATGCTCGGGACGGGAGAAGGCATCGAGATAGGTGAAAACGCAGTTGCCTTCGATTTTGCCGGGATCCTGTACGCGGATATGCTCCGGATCAGTGTACATGGACATAACCTTTTTCTTGATATCCTCGGCGCTGTCGGAAAGATAGATGCAGTTGCCGAGAGATTTGCTCATCTTGGCCTTGCCGTCGATACCGGGCAGGCGCAGGCAGGCATCATTCTTCGGCAGCATGATGTCGGGATCAACAAGGGTTTCGCCATAAACAGAGTTGAATTTATGCACGATTTCCTTGCATTGCTCCAGCATCGGCAGCTGGTCCTCGCCAACAGGCACAACGGTTGCCTTGAAGGCAGTGATATCAGCAGCCTGGCTGATAGGATAGCAGAAGAAGCCGGTCGGGATGCTTGCTTCAAAGTTGCGCATTTTAATCTCGTTCTTTACGGTCGGGTTGCGCTGCAGACGGGACACGGTAACGAGGTTCATATAATAGAAGGTAAGCTCAGTGAGCTGCGGCACCATGGACTGAATGAACAGCGTGGATTTTGCCGGATCAAGACCAACAGCCAGATAGTCGAGCGCTACCTCGATGATGTTCTTGCGTACCTTGTCAGGATTTTCTGCATTGTCGGTGAGTGCCTGTGCGTCAGCAATCATAATATATACTTTATCGTACTCGCCGGAATTTTGCAGCTGTACACGCTGGCGCAGAGAGCCTACGTAGTGACCTACATGCAGGCGTCCGGTAGGACGGTCGCCAGTAAGAATAATTTTGCTCATGTTAATACCTCTTTGTCATATTTATTTCTAATATATTAATTATACCGACGTAGACGGAGACTGTCAACGATTGAAGGCCTAGTTAAGCAAAATGGCTGCTTTTTGTAATTGACTTTACGCAAATGACGATGTTATGATAAGCTTGGTATTTTATGGAGGAATTTATTATGCTTAATTATAGATTATCAGCGGACGCTGCGGCGGAGCCATGGCAGCGTTATCAGGCAATATATGTGCATATACCGTTTTGCGTGCAGAAGTGCTTGTATTGCGATTTTGCGTCATATGCAGGCTATCAGGACGCGCAGAAGCAGCAGTATGTGCAGGGAGGTATCGGCGACGGCAC
>JAIHZV010000182.1 GCA_022718015.1 Phascolarctobacterium sp.
CCTCAGGAGCTAGTGGGGGAGACCCCGTGGAGGTTCAAATCCTCTCTACCGCACCAAAAATTCAATCTAAGCTTCGGCTTAGGTTTTTTATTTTGTCTAGAAGGCTGGAGCTTTGGCTTCAGCCTTTTTGCTTGCTAAAAAGTGCTGAATATGGGACAATGTAGGTAGAAGGTCTGCAAGATTTTTGTAAAGGAGAATTTGCTTATGCTGAAAAATATCTTCGACAAAACAATTTTACTTTTCTTGGTAGCATTGCTCGTCGGCGCTGCTGCCGGAGCGATTTACAGCAGAGCTACGGCGACGGCAGAGCGGCAATATAACGCGGCGCAGCTGACGGAGGGCCTGCAGTATACAAAGGCTGAGGCAGGACGTTTGCAGTGCGTGGCGCTGCATGACAAGGTGGCTTTATATAATACACCATCCGGCTTAAACGGCAAGATTATCGAGTATTTATCGCAGGGCGTGAAGGTTGATTATATAGATACGGTGAATAGTCAGGATAAGGATGACAGCTTGGCGATTGTGAAGCAGCAGCTGAAATTCCGCCGCTATATCTTCCAG
Source organism: Phascolarctobacterium sp. (assembly GCA_022718015.1). Taxonomy (GTDB): domain Bacteria; phylum Bacillota; class Negativicutes; order Acidaminococcales; family Acidaminococcaceae; genus Phascolarctobacterium_A. The sequence continues at coordinate 562 of JAIHZV010000182.1, forward strand.
AAGCATGTGATTCCGGCAGGAACGCAGGTGCGCATTGTGCGTGAGGATGATGGCAGTGGCGAAACTGTTGGCAGAGTCGTCGTTGATGGCAAGGAGTATGAGCTGGATTTTGCTACAGAGCTTTTGCAGCTGCCATACGTCGGGCAATGGAAGCAGGTGGAGCTGAACGGCAAGCCGGGTTATGTAAAATATAATGATGTTTCGGACAGCAAGCTGATGTGAGGTGGGCAGAATGAAAAATAAGCTGATAAATATTGTGTTGGTGCTGCTGTGCCTTGCAGTGGGCTTTGCAGTCGGCCTGCAGGTTTTTGGGCCTAAGGACAGAACGTATACTGTAAAGAACGGTGACAGTTTTTATGCGCAGCCGAGCGTGACTGCAGCGGTATGTACGGATAGCTTTGTTTTAGGGCAGCAGCTCGAGGTTATCGGCAGAGTGGAATTAACGAAGCCGACGGCCGTGAAGCTGAAAAAGGAGCTGCTTTTAGACGGAGAGGATAAGCTGAAGTACAAGTTGCATCAGGGCGGCGTGTATAAGGTTGCTGAGGCGCGTTTGGATAAGGCGAATACTCCCTGCGTGCTGGAGGTGGAAACGCTGCAGGGCGAGAGGGCAAAGCTGGAGGCGGACAAGTCGGCGCTGCTGCCTGTGGATGAAGGGCGCTGGCTGAACGTGCGCAGTCCAAAGACGAAGGCTGAGGGCTGGGTGCGCGTAGAGAGCAAGTGGTATTAAAGTAAAAAACCGAGATATTGCACACATAATGATGTGCAGCATCTCGGTTTTTATATTTTAATTTTACCACGTGAAGTAGGTATATACGGAGAAAATCGTCAGCAGCATAACCTCGCCTATAAGCACAGGCTTTAGCGTTTTGAAGAAGTTTGCTTTGAAGTAGTCAACCGTGACGACAAGGCACATATGCGTCGGCGTAAGCATCTGTCCGGCAACGCCAAAGGCCATAGCGACACCGGCAAGATTCAGGCTGCCGGTCTGCATAGCGGCGATAATCGGCATGATGATAGCAACATGTCCCTGCGACATACCGGTGAGCACGCCGATGATGAAGCTGACGCAGGCGATGATAACCGGCACAGGCAGCGGTGAGCTTTGGAAGGCAGTGACGATTTCCTGCAGCACCTGCGTGACTGTGAGGATTTGGATAAAGTAGAGGATGCAGAGTACATTGAAGAACATCTTCATATCAATGGCACCGACTACGACCTCCTTGAGGCTGACCTCACGCTTGGTGAAGTGCAGCACGATGAACAGTCCGGCAGTGACCACGCCCATGCCGACGGAGGCGTTCATATTGAAGAAAACAACGAGCACAAAGGTGAGTATAACAGGCGACAGCGAAAGCCATAAATCCTGCCAGCCCTGCTCGTCAGCAGCTTGCGTGCCTGTGTTTTCCTTGATGCTGTCAGCTTTTATCGGACGTATGAGCACGAACCAGCCGACACTGAACATGAGCACGGTGAGCCAGCACAGGTGCGTAATAAATTCGCTGTAGGCTACACCGGCGATGTTGCACGCCATAATCATACCCGGAATAATCGGGCTGGAAAATTCAAAGATATGGCGGAACCAGAAGTTGATGGCTGACTGATGGTCGCTGGTGAGTCCCAGCCCCTTGCTTGCCTCCTCTACAATCGGTGCCGAGAAACGTGCGCCGCCGAGCGAGGGCAGCAGGCCGAGAAAGGCAGGCATAACAGCCAGCGTGACGCGGTTGCTGGAAAAGATTCTTTGCAGCGCATGAACCATGCCGGCGAGCGCACCGCTGGTGCGCAGCTCGATTTCGAGGCACATGACAAAGTAGAGTGCAAAAATTATATCATAGGTGCGCGACAGGCTCAACGTTTCGGTGAAGGCCTGCGTCAGGTAATGCAGCTCCGGCGTTTTCATGAGCCAGATAAAAAGTCCGCCTGTCAGCATACAGGGGCCGATGGGAATGTGACGGCGCAGCATCAGGATAATAATCGCCATCGCGATAATGAGCAGAGCAAAAATATTCATAGGCTTCTTCCTTTTTGACTAAAGTGTTAATAATTGTATATTATACACTTTTTGAAAAATGTTTTCTAACCTTTTCGGCAAAAAAGCTTATTTTTTTCTGCCTGCACTGGTATAATGTAAATAAAGATACAGAAGCGGAGGGAGCTATATGCAGGCCAAAAGATTGAAGCTGAAAAATTTTCGTTGCTATGACGAGCTGGATATTGATTTTGACCCTGAGCTGACGGTTATTGTGGGAGAGAACGGCAAGGGCAAGACGGCTATTTTTGATGCAATTGCGATTGCGCTGGAGCCATATCTGCGCGCGTTCGATATCAAGGGACGCACTCTTTTGCCGAAGGATGTGCGGAGGACGCCTGTTTATAATGAGCAGACGCAGCATATTGAAAGCATGGAGAGCCGCTACCCGACGGAGGTGACGCTGGAGGGGGAGGCCTTCGGCAAGCCGCTTTCCTGCACGCGACGCTTGCTGGAGGATAATGTTCCTGAGGATGATGATGCAGAGCTGAGGGAGATAGGCAAGACGTTTCAGCAGCAGTGCGAGGCTAATGAGCAGACGCTGCTGCCTGCTTTGGCCTATTA
>JAIHZV010000183.1 GCA_022718015.1 Phascolarctobacterium sp.
TCCACGCCACGCTCAAAGCGGCCGCTGGCCTCGCTACGCAGACCAAGCGCACGGGAGGTACGGCGGATGGAAGGACCGTGGAAGGAAGCAGCCTCGAGGATAACGTTCTTCGTTGCGTCGGTAACCTCGGTCAGCAGACCGCCCATAACGCCGCCCAGACCGGCAGCCTTCTCTGCATCGCCAATCGTAATCATAGCAGAGGTCAGCTCACGCTCCTTGCCGTCGAGGGTAACGAGCTTTTCGCCCTCTTCAGCACGGCGCACGATGAGCGTATGGCCGGCAACCTTATCAGCATCATAAGCATGCATCGGCTGGCCCAGCTCCAGCATAACATAGTTCGTTACGTCGACTACGTTGCTGATAGGACGCACGCCGCAGGCACGCAGACGACGCTGCATCCATTCGGGAGATGGAGTAATTTTGATATCCTTCAGCACACGGGTAGCAAAACGGCTGCACAGCTCCGGCGCAGCAATCTTTACGTCTACATAGTCGCTTGCCTTGCCCTCAGCAGCCTCCCTAACGTCCATAGCAGGCATTTTCAGAGGACAGCCGGTGATAGCGCTGATTTCGCGTGCCAGACCGATAATGCTGAAGCAGTCAGCACGGTTGCTGGTCAGGTCGATATCAATAACGGTGTCATCCAGACCAAGCACAGTCTTCACATCGACGCCAATCGGCGTATCCGCAGGCAGAATGAAGATGCCCTCGCGCTGCTCGGGCAGCAGCAGCTTGGAGTCAATGCCCAGCTCATCGGCACTGCACAGCATACCGAAGGAATCCAGACCGCGCATTTTAGCCTTTTTCAGCTTCATGCCTTCGGGATTGCGGCTGCTCGGCGGCAGCACGCTGCCAACTACGGCAACAGGCACAATGTCATACTGGTGTACATTTTGCGCACCGGTCAGAATCTGTACCGGCTCGCCGCCCTGGCCATAATCCATCATGCAAACCCACAGATGGTCGCTGTCCGGGTGACGGCTGATTTCCATAACCTTACCGGTAACAACGCCCTCCAGGCCTTCGCCCAATTTCTCTACCGTGTCAACCTCCAGGCCTACACGGGTAATCTTATCGCACAGCTCCTCAGTGGAGATGTTAATATCTACATATTGTTTTAACCATTCTAAAGATGCAAGCATAATGATCCTCCTTATTTGAACTGACTGATGAAGCGTTGGTCGTTTTCAAAGAACAGACGCAGGTCATCAATGCCATATTTCAGCATTGCGATACGCTCAACGCCCAGACCAAAGGCAAAGCCAGTCATCTTATCAGGATCATAGCCGCTCATGCGCAGCACGTTCGGATGCACTACGCCAGCGCCAAGAATCTCCAGCCAGCCGGAATCCTTGCACACATGGCAGCCGCCGCCCTGAGCATGGCAAATCGGGCAGGATACGTCGACCTCAACAGAGGGCTCCGTGAACGGGAAGTACGAAGGACGCAGACGCACCTTAACATCGTCGCCAAACATCTGACGGCAGAACAGCTCCAGCGTGCCCTTGAGGTCAGCCAGGCTGATGTTTTTGTCAACAACAAGACCTTCTACCTGATGGAACATGGGGGAATGGGTTGCGTCATAGTCGCAGCGGTATACAGTGCCGGGGCAGATCATGCGAATCGGAGTGTTCGGCTCCATGCTTTCCAGAGTACGTGCCTGTACACCAGAGGTCTGCGTGCGCAGCAGATAGTTTTCGGTGATATAGAAGGAATCCTGCATATCCAGCGCCGGATGATCAGGCGGCAGGTTCAGCGCGGTGAAGTTGTGATAAACGTCCTCGATTTCCGGACCGTCGCAAACGTCAAAGCCCATGCGCATGAAAATCTTCTTAATTTCACGCAGAGTCAAGGTTACAGGATGCAGATGACCAGCCTTCGGCTTGCGGCCCGGCAGCGTGATATCCACCTGCTCATTAGCCAGCTTATCAGCCAACGCCTTTTTCTCCAGCACCTCGGTTGCTTCGTTGATTTTACCCTCCAGCTCAGCCTTGATTTCGTTAACAATCTGGCCAATTTTCGGACGCTCCTCGGCAGGCAGCTTGCCCATGCCGCGCAGGATTTCAGTCATCGGGCCTTTTTTGCCCAGATATTTAACGCGCAGATCCTTGAGCGCGTCAAGAGAAGTTACGGCAGCAAGCTCTTCTAATGCTTGTGCTTTTAATGCTTCCAGTTTTTCTTTCATTTATTTCATCCTTCCTAAGGCACACCCTCTCGCTTCACTTAGTTCAGCACTCCCCCTTAAGCAAAGACCCAGTTTGTCGCAAGCTTGCGCAGCGAGAAACTGATGGTCGTGCTTATATCGTTTACGATGAACAGGGGAAGCATCTTCGCAAAACAGCAAAAGTTAGTCACCATAATAAAAAGAAAACGCCCCTGTTCTAACAACAGGGGCGAAAAAAACTTCGCGGTACCACCCAAATTTATTCCTTCATTTGCAGCCTTAACGCAGCCATACGCCAGCCCTACGCAGCCATGCGGCCTTCAGGCAGGACACTCCCAAGGGAACTTCAGCATAATTTTGTGTGCGAAGCTTACAGCCGCCGACTTCGCTCTCTAAAACACTTCCTCACGCCTACTTGCTTGTTCATCGTGCTAGCAGGGGTCGATTCAATTTGATGTTAATTATAGCACATTTCCGGTTTAAATGAAAGTGACAGCAAGGGTGTTTTATTAAATTATTTTACGCAGAAGGTTGCCAACTTTATTTAATTCGCTTTTGAATATCCTCGATAGAGGGCAGCTGTTTTTCCAGACTACTTACTTTATCCATAATAACTATATTATACCCCCAAGGAATTTGTGCAACAACCTGTTGCCCAAATTCTCGTTCTGGATAAGTTTCGGCAAACCTTGCCACCGCCATTGCCTTTAATATTTTTGATAGCTTTATCAGCATCCTTGTAGCCTTTGACTGCAACCAAAGCACCAAGGCGTTTATCTTCAACATCTGCTGCATGTTTTACGCTGTTCGCTACATTATTTGCAAAATCCACATAATTGCCACCCACAGAAACACTCAGTCCTATTCTTTTAAACTCATGCTTCTCCTGCGCATTATAAACGCTGTTGCTGTTTTCAATGCTGACATTCTCGCCAGT
>JAIHZV010000184.1 GCA_022718015.1 Phascolarctobacterium sp.
CTATCAGTTACGATTGCTTTCGCTTTCTTCATAGCCGGTACCCAGTCAGGAGCGGTCATTTCGGTTACGAGAATTTCGCCTTCCTTGAACTCGTCGATATGGGACGGATCCAAAATTACATGTACGCGGCCTGCTACATTACCAGGGCTAGCAGGCAAGCCTTTAACAATAACTTTGCGATCGGTAGTCACTTTTTTCTCCTCTTTCGGTGCACCATTTTCTTTATTACGACGGCTCCATACGGTTTCCGGACGGGCTTGCAGAATGTAAACCTTGTTGTCGCGTTCGTCAACGCCCCATTCCATATCCATGTAGCAGCCATAGTGTGCTTCAATTTTCTTAGCGCATTCAGCCAGCTGTTTGATTTGCTCATCAGTCAGCTTTTGCTCTTTTTGTTCATCCAGAGGAACATTAACCTCTTCGCAGTCGCCGTCAGCTTTGCGAATCAGCTTGATGTCCTGAGCGTTAACGTTCTTTTCAACGATAGCGCAGGTTTCTTTATTTACAGTATAGTTATCCGGAGTTACGGTGCCTTGAACAACATATTCGCCTAAGCCCCATGCGCCTTCGATGAGGATGTTCTTGTCGTCGCCGGTAGCAACGTTAACAGTGAACATAACACCAGCAGCCTTGGAGAATACCATCATCTGTACAGCAGCACTCAGAGCTACATCCAGATGGTCAAAGCCTTGTTTTTCACGGTAGTAAACCGCACGGTCGGTGAAGCAGGAAGCATAGCATTCCTTAACCTTTGCTACGATGGTTGCAGCACCCTTAACGTTCAGGTAGGTGTCCTGCTGACCGGCAAAGCTTGCGTCCGGCAGATCCTCTGCGGTAGCGCTGCTGCGAACAGCAACGAACGGATCAGCCTCGCCAACCTTTTTGCCCAGCTCTTCGTAAGCTTCAGCAATCAGATCCTGCAGGTCTTGCGGCATCTCTTCGTCCATAATAGCTTGACGAACCTTAGCGCAAACCTCACGCAGCTGAGCGCTGTTGTCTACATCCAGGCCTTCGATGAGGTCTTTGATTTTCTGGTACAGACCAGTTTTCTCAAAGAAATATCTATAGGCACATGCAGTAGTTGCAAAGCCATAGGGTACGGGTACATCAACGTGGGAAGTCAGCTCACCCAAGGAAGAAGACTTGCCACCAGCGATTGCTACGTCTTTTCTCTCCAGCTGGTCAAACCACAGCAGGAATGCTTTTTCTTTCTCCATAATAAATTGCTCCTTTGAAAATACTATACTTTTAATCAGCGTATAGCCTTAATATAGTGTATACTATATCACATTTAGAGGGCATATTCAAGTCATTTCGCGAGATTTTTTTAGATTTTTTTCGTTTATTTTTTCAAGCGTGTTATAATGAGGATATAAGCGACGTGGAAACGTAAAACAAAAAAGCAGTCCAACTATTACTAGTTAGACTGCATGTCTTTAAGTTTGGTGGAGACGAGGAGAATCGAACTCCTGACCCCCTGCTTGCAAGGCAGGTGCTCTCCCAGCTGAGCTACGCCCCCAAAACCGATGTACTAATGATACCAAAAAAGCAGGCCTTTGTCAAGCGCCTGCTTTTTATTTTTTGCAATTATTTTTTTACCTGCTGCAGCTCGAGGATAATCGCCTGCACACGGCTGTCCTTGTCAACATCAAGCGCAAAGCGCAGCCGCTGCTTTTTATTTTCCGTCGGCAGGAAATATTCATAAATCGTCTTGCCCGTTATGCCCGCGCCATACACCACAGCATCCGGCACGCCGTACTGACCAACTGCACGCGCCGCACTATCGCCCACGCTCACACCGCGCATTGTGATATACTTCGGATCGAAAACGCGTATAGAAGTTATTTTCTGCTTCTTTGTGCCGATAATCACGTATTTATAGGTATAGCTGGAAGCCTTCGTTTTTTTATCAATGACCTGCTTCATAACCTTGCCCAGCTTTTCCTGTGCCTGCTGTTCGTCGAACCTCTCGCCCAACGCAGCATAGCCAACCGCAAAATCTTCTGTCGTCAACGGTTCATGCTCGCCTGCACCCGTAAACGGAGCATATACATAGCCCTGCATGCCGTCGGACTCTGCCTGCAGCCAGTCGCCCTGCTGCTTTATCGCACGCAAAAGCGAATGCCGTGGCAAAACCTTTAGCACCTTGCCATCCTTCGCACGCTCGCGAAAATTCACATCGTCTCCCTCAAGCACAACGAAGGAACCCTTGCTATAGCCTTTTATCTTTGTATCCGTATAATACAAGCCCTTGGCAAATCCGGTCTCAGAAAAAAGCGACTCTGCTGCCAGCGCTGCGCCCTGCAGCACAAATGCCAGCGCCAAAGCCAATGCTGTAGTTTTAAATAATCTCATGAGCTTATCTGCTACTAAAAACATAGACAAAAGTGTTTATGTCTTAGAAATTTCCTTATTCATTGTGCTCACTCTCGCTGTCTAAAGGACAAGCTACTAGTGTTTGTATAGCACTCCAAAGGCGTAAATTCCCGACTAGCCATCGGTACATATATCGGAGCTTTTGTTATTAAGCTGCCCGATATTCTTTAGCATCCCGCAGATTCAGCGAAGCATTGAAATCCCTGTCTTCTGTATATCCACATTCAGGACAAATATACACACGGTCTTTGAGTTTCAGCCCTTTATGAATATGTCCACAAGCGTGACAGAGCTTTGAGCTAGGATAGAATCTGTCAACAACACGCAGTTCTATTCCGATAATTTCTGCTTTGCGTTTCAGCTTAGTTAGCAAGATATTGAACCGCTGTGCCGCTACAGCCTGTGCTAGATGCCTGTTCTTCATCATGCCTTTGACATTCAAGTCCTCCATCGTAATAAAGCTTGGTTTTTGCTTTACAATTTCATGGATTACTTTGTTTTCATAATTCTCACGGATTTTGTCAATACGCTGATGAAGTTTCTGTACCTTTAGCTTTTGCTTTTCTATGTTTGCAGAGGATGTAGCAGTTCTACCACCTTTCTTTTTTCTAAACTCATATTTACGGCTAAGACACCTCTGCTCTTTCCTAAGCCGTTTCTTTAATTTTTTAATCTTTAAGCTCTTATTGATGTTTTTAAATGTCTTGCCATTGCTTACAATAGC
>JAIHZV010000185.1 GCA_022718015.1 Phascolarctobacterium sp.
GCATTGACGAGCTGACCGACCAGACGAAGGCTTACAGCGAGGGCCGCGAGATGGAGGCGCATATCCTGCCGTCTGCCAGCCTGCCGAAGCATTATCCGATTGCTTTTAACCTGATTCCGCAAATTGATGTCTTTCTTGATAACCTTTACACTAAGGAAGAGATGAAGATGGTTAACGAGACGAAGAAGATTCTGCATGATGACGAGCTGCGCATTACCGCTACTACCGTGCGTGTACCTGTATATCGCAGCCATAGCGAATCCATCAACATCGAGTTCGAGCACGACCTTGACCTTGACGAGATGCGCAAGGCTATAGAAGCTTTCCCCGGCGTACAGATGATGGACGATCCTGCAAATCAGGTTTATCCGATGCCACTGTATACCTCTGAAAAATATGACTGCTTTGTTGGCCGTCTTCGTCGCGACGAATCTAATCCGAACAGCTTCAACCTGTGGGTTGTAGGCGATCAGATTCGCAAGGGTGCAGCGCTGAATACTCTGCAGATTGCGGAAGTTATGATTCAAAATGGCTGGCTAGAGAAATAAGTAGTCTTAAGGAGTTATAGTATGAAAATTATTGTACAAAAATTTGGCGGCACCTCTGTAGCTTCAGAGGAAGCTCGCGTTGCCGTAAAAAATAAAGTACAGCAGGCGATTCGTAATGGTTATTCTCCTGTTGTCGTTGTGTCCGCAATGGGCCGCAAGGGTGCGCCTTATGCTACAGATACGCTGATTGGCACTTTGAAGGATGTCAATCTTTCTGTTAATGTGCGCGAGATGGATATGATGATGTGCTGCGGCGAAATCATTTCCTCCTGCGTTATGGCAGCAACGCTGCAAAAATTTGGCATCAATGCAATGGCCTTGACCGGTGGTCAGGCAGGTATCATTACTGATTCTCAGTTTGGTGCTGCACGCATCAAAAATATCAATATCTCTAATCTTATGCGTCTGCTGGAATCCGGCATTATTCCTGTTGTCTGTGGCTTCCAGGGCATGACGGAAAATAATTATAAGTTCACGACGCTTGGCCGTGGTGGCAGCGATACCTCTGCTGCTGCTCTTGGCGCAGCGCTCAAGGCTGATTTCGTAGAGATTTATACTGACGTTGAAGGCATTATGACTGCTGATCCGCGTATTGTTAAGGGTGCTAATATCCTCAACCAGATTTCCTACGCCGAGGTTTGCCAGATGGCGCATAACGGCGCGAAGGTTATCCATCCGCGTGCTGTAGAAATCGCTATGGGCAGCAATATTCCGCTGTATGTTAAATCCACTTTTAGCGATGCTCCCGGCACATTGATTACCAACGAGCGCGGTGGCCGCGGTAATGGCGGCGAGATTGCTATCAATGAAAGCTGTGCGAGCGGCGTTGCTAACCTCAGCGATTTGGCACAGTTCCGCATTGAGCTGAATCCGACAGATATTGCTGCCGGCCGTAATCTTTTCGAGGATTTGGCGGATGCAGGCATCAGCGTTGGTTGTCTGAACCTGTCGGAGAAGGAAGCAATGTTTGCTGTCTTCTCGCCTGATGTTGCGCATACCTGCAAGGTGCTGGACGAGACAGGCTTCAAATATGAGCTCAACGAAGGCTGCGGCAAGGTTTCCGTTGTCGGCAGTGCGATGCGCGGCGTGCCCGGCATTATGGCTACCTTTGTAGCTGCGCTGGCTGGTAAGAATATTGCTATTTTGCAGACCGTGGACAGCGATACGACTATTTCTGCAATCGTTAAGGAAGAGCATATGGTTGAAGCTGTGCAGGCTTTGCATGAGGCATTCAAATTATAATTAAGCCTAACGATAAAGCATCATCTGCTTCAGACCAGCTGCCTCGACGTACCTCTAGTACGCCTTCGGCATCTGCTCTTCGCATCTAATACTTTCTCGTTAGTCTTTCAGAGAGTGGTTAATATAAAGAGGAGTAATAACAATGACTAAACCCTATTTTGGTAGATTATTAACGGCAATGGTAACTCCGTTTAATGAGGACGGCAGTATCAATTATGCAGCAGGCGCAGATTTTGCGGAATGGCTGCTGGCAAATGGCAGCGACGGCCTGGTGGTTGAAGGCTCCACCGGTGAAGCTGCTACCATGAACATGGATGAAAAAGTCAAATTCATGGAAACCATTGTTAAACGTGTTAATGGCCGCGCAAAAATCGTTGCTGGTGCAGGCACGAACTGCACTGCCAGCACTATTGAGCTGGCACAGAAGATGGAAGCCTGCGGCGCAGACGGCCTGCTTGTTGTTGGCCCGTACTACAACAAACCGACGCAGGAGGGCTATTACCAGCACTTCGCAGCTGTAGCTAAGGCTACTAAGCTGCCGATTATCGTGTACAACGTGCCTGGTCGTACCGGCGGCAACATTGCTCCGGCAACTATTGCGCGTCTGGCGAAGGATTTCAGCAACATCGTGGCTGTTAAAGAGGCTGCCGGCAATGTTGCGCAGACTGCTGAATTATATCGTGTGCTGCCGGATGATTTCTCTATTTATAGCGGCGATGACGGCTTGATTCTGCCGTTCATGTCTGTTGGCGCTTGCGGCTTGATTTCCGTTCTGGGTAATGTTAACGGCAAAATTCTGCAGGAGCTGATGACTGCATACAGCGAAGGCCGTGTTAAGGATGCTGCTGATATCAACAAGAGAATGGTTCCGCAGGCGAAGGCTATGTTCGTAGAAAGCAATCCTATTCCTATCAAGGCTGCTGTTACCAAGGTTACCGGCATTAACGCCGGTGCTCCGCGTCTGCCGCTGACACCGATTTCTGCTGCGGGCGAGGCTGTGCTTGATGCTGCGCTGAAGGAAGCAGGACTGGTGAAATGAGCAGGCTGGTAGTAATTATCCAGTGTGATACTGTGCAGCAGCGCTGCAGCGGTTATAACTGCACGCATGCCTTTTACAGTCGTGAGGGCAGGTTTGCTGATTATGATGCAGATACGCATTATATGAGCTTTACCTGTGGCGGCTGCTGTGGCGGTGCGCTGACAGTGAAGCTGGAGAATTTGTGCAAGCGTTTGCGTCGTTTTCAGGAGACAGACCAGGAGCTTATTATCCATCTGTCGACCTGCATGGTGTCGGAT
>JAIHZV010000186.1 GCA_022718015.1 Phascolarctobacterium sp.
GCACGCTAACCCCGGCGACCTGTTCATCCAGAAGGCTGATGCATCTACTATTGGCGATCTGGCGAAGGCCGTACAGCAGCTCTTTGGCGACACCGGCACGAACATCATTGGCACACGCCACGGCGAGAAGCTCTACGAAACCCTGATGACGCGCGAGGAGCGTCTGCGCAGCGAGGATATGGGGAATTATTTCCGTGTAGCTGCTGACAGCCGCGATTTGAACTATGACAAATTCGTCGTTAACGGCCAGGTACACACCATGGCTGATGAAGCATATACCAGCCACAACACGCAGCGTCTGGATATAGAAGGCACCGTGAAAAAGATTCTTACGACTGATTATGTGCAGGAGGAGCTGAAGGGCATCCGTCATTACTAAGCGAGGGATAAATAATGAAAATACTTGTTACAGGTGCGAAGGGCTTTGTGGGACAAAACCTTGTTGCGAATCTGAAAAACATTCAGCAGGGCAAAAACCGCACGCGTCCTGCACTGCATATTGAAGAGATTTTTGAATATGATATACAGTCTACGCCGCAGGAGCTGGACGAATATTGTGCTGCAGCAGACTTTGTTTTTAACCTGGCCGGCGTAAACCGTCCGAAGGAGCAGAGCGAGTTCATGCAAGGCAACTTTGGCTTTGCCTCGACGCTGCTCGCTACGCTCAAAAAGCACGGCAATACCTGTCCGGTGATGCTTTCCAGCTCCATTCAGGCGACGCTTATCGGTCGCTATGGCGAGTCAGATTATGGCAAGTCTAAGCTGGCAGGCGAGGAGCTCTTCTTCGCTTATGCTAAGGAGACGGGAGCGCAGGTGCTCGTGTACCGCTTCCCCAATCTTTTCGGCAAATGGTGCCGACCGAACTACAATTCCGCGGTAGCAACCTTCTGCAATAACATTGCTAACGATTTGCCGATTCAGGTGAATGATGCGAGTGTTGAGCTGGAGCTTTTATATATTGACGATTTAATAGAAGAAATGCTTGACGCGCTGGAGGGCAAGGCACACCGCTGCAATTATGACGGCTTAGTGCCGCAGGCTGCGGCTGACGGACGCTACTGCTATGCGCCGACGACGCATAAGGTGACACTGGGCGAGATTGTGGAGCTGCTGGACTTATTCAAGGCGCAGCCGCAAACGCTGTTGATGCCGGAGATTCCGTATAACAGCTTTGCGAAAAAGCTTTATTCTACATATCTGTCATATCTACCTGCAGAGAAAACTATCTTCGACCTAAAGATGAACAAGGACGAGCGTGGCAGCTTTACGGAGCTGCTGAAGACGCTGAACTGCGGCCAGTTCTCCGTGAATATCTCTAAACCGGGCATTACCAAGGGCGAGCATTGGCATAACTCCAAGTGGGAGTTTTTCATCGTCGTAGCTGGTCATGGACTGATTCAGGAGCGCCGCATCGGTACGGACGAGATTCGCGAGTATGAGGTCAGTGGAGAGAGGATTCAAGCGGTGCAGATGCTGCCTGGCTTTACGCATAACATTATTAACCTGTCGCAGACGGAAAATCTGGTGACGGTGATGTGGGCGAATGAGCAGTTTGATGCGCAGCATCCTGATACCTTTGGCGAGAAAGTGGAGGCAGAGCATGAGTGATTATAGCAAGGTGAGCTTCAAAAATAATGGTAAGCTCAAGCTTTTGATTATCGTGGGCACCAGACCGGAGATTATCCGTCTGGCGGCTGTTATTAAAAAGACACGCAAATATTTCGACGTGATTTTGGCGCATACTGGTCAGAACTATGACTATACGCTGAACGGCGTCTTCTTCCATGATCTGGAATTGGACGATCCGGAGGTGTATCTGAACGCTGTTGGCAGTGACCTAGGCGAGACGATGGGCAATATTATTGCGGAATCGTATAAGCTCATGGTGGAGGTGAAGCCTGACGCAGTTTTGGTGCTGGGCGATACGAACAGCTGCCTTTCCGTCATTGGCGCCAAGCGTCTGCATATCCCCATTTTCCATATGGAAGCAGGCAACCGCTGCAAGGACGAGTGCCTGCCGGAGGAAACGAACCGCCGCATTGTGGACATTATCTCCGACGTGAATATGGCGTACTCTGAGCATGCGCGTCGTTATTTGGCGGATACAGGTTTGCCGAAGGAGCGTACCTATGTTACAGGCTCCCCGATGGCCGAGGTGCTGCACATGAATCTGGCGAAGATTGAAGCGTCCGATATTCACGCACGCCTAGGCTTGGAGAAGGGCAAATACATCCTGCTGTCCGCGCACCGCGAGGAGAACATCGACACGGAGAAGAACTTTACGTCGCTGTTCACTGCGATTAACAAGATGGCTGAGAAGTATGATATGCCGATTCTCTATTCCTGCCATCCGCGCTCTCGCAACCGCTTGGCAGCGAGTGGCTTTGTGCTTGATAAGCGCGTGATTCAGCATGAGCCGTTGGGCTTCCATGATTACAACTGCCTGCAGATGAACGCCTTTGCTGTTGTTTCCGATTCCGGCACGCTGCCGGAGGAAAGCAGCTTCTTCACGAGCGTTGGTCATGCATTCCCTGCGGTTTGCATCCGCACGAGCACGGAGCGTCCGGAGGCGCTGGATAAGGGCTGCTTTGTGCTGGCAGGCATTGACGAGAAGAGCCTGCTGCAGGCTGTGGATACGGCGGTGGAGATGAATCTCGACGGCGATAACGGCCTGCCTGTGCCTGATTATGTGGATGAGAACGTATCAACGAAGGTTGTGAAGATCATCCAGAGCTACACCGGCGTAGTTAATAAGATGGTGTGGAGAAAAGAAATATAAGATTTGGATTTTGGGAGCGTTTGCCGTGAGGCAGGCGGTCTTTTGGTAGGTGGAACGCAAAAAGCCGCACGCGGAGCGTGCGGCGGGGTAGTACTAGATTATTTTATATAGCTTGCATTTTAGCCTGCAATTCTTGGATTTTATTCATAGGTAAGTCAGTAATTAACATGATATCTTGAAGGCTTTTGCCAAGAGCAAGCATACGCTTGGCGGTAGCAAACTTTTCCTGAGTTTCACCTTTAGCTAAACCCTTAGCTTCACCTTCAGCGTAAGCTTCATAGCGATTATCCTG
>JAIHZV010000187.1 GCA_022718015.1 Phascolarctobacterium sp.
CCAGCGCTCCCTGCATTCTATCTTGATTCATGGGTATCCCCCTGTTTAGCAAAAATATAAATCGGCGCAAAGGCCTGAGCCTGACTAATCGTAATCATGCTCATTTTCAGCAGCTCAAGCACGCCCAAAAACGCGGCTACAGTCTCGCCTCGCTGCCCTGATTGCAGCAAATCGCTGAGTATGAAGCCCTGCGGACTGCTTTGCAGCTTATGCAGAATTTCTGTCATCTTCTCCTGCACGCTGAACGCCTGCGGCTCAATATAGGCTGCAGGTCTGCCCTCGTTGTTTGTCATACTCGCCAACGCCAGCAGCAAATCCTGCGGCGAATATTGCGCAATCGTGCGCTCTACGTAATTAGCGAACATCGGCGGACGCTGCCAGAAGCGGTCTGCGTCCTGCTTGAGCAGTGTCAGCTCCACCGCAGCACGCTTGATGCGGCGGTATTCCACCAGCATTTCTACCAGCTGCTGACGCGGATCGGCTTCCTCCTCCTCGCCCTCGGCAAGCTCCTCCTTCGGCAGCAGCATGCGCGACTTAATCTGCAAAAGCGTCGCTGCCATAACCAGAAACTCGCTGGCAACCTCCATATCGAACTCGCTCATACTGCGCAGATACGCAATATACTGCTCTGTAATCGAAACTATCGGTATATCATAAATATCAATCTTGTCCCTTTCGATTAAATGCATCAGCAAATCCAAAGGGCCTTCAAAGGCTGTAAGCTTTAAGGATAAATTACTGCTCATATCAGAAAATAATCCGCAAAATACCATTGACAAAGTGCATATAGCCACTAGCCAGCGGATTGATTACCATGCTGGTAATACCAGTGAAAACTAAAGCAATGAGAATATAAAAGCCATATTGGCCAACTACATTATCAAACTTCCAGGCCATCGCCGGCGGCAGCAGCTCAGAAACAATTTTTGATCCGTCAAGCGGCGGTACAGGAATCAGGTTGAAGAAAGCAAACCAGACATTGTACAGCTGCATCCACAGCAAAAAGCGGTATACGCCATCGCTGAGCATACCAAAGCGATTCATAAGAGCCATGATGAAGGCTGCCAAAAAGCATAGGAACAGATTAGCCGCAGGACCGGCAATAGAAACCTTCAGCATGCCCTCCTTGCGGTTGCGGAAGTTGCTGGCATTAATCGCTACAGGCTTCGCCCAGCCAAAGCCAGCCACTACCAGCAGCAGCGCGCCAATCGGATCAAGATGCGCCATCGGATTAAAGGTCAGACGGCCCATATAGCGCGGTGTCGGATCGCCCATGCTGTCTGCACACTGCGCGTGCGCATATTCATGAATCGTAATCGCAAATAATAAAGCAGGAATACGATATATCATCGTACTTATATCAAGCATAAAAACCTCCAGACAGGTAATTTTCGTTTTCTTCGGCACTCCAGAATAAAATGCCGACTTTTTCATAAATATTATTATACAACAAAAAGCCTTGTCCCGTCAAAAAGAAAACGGAACTATTACAACCTTTTGTGTGACAGTTCCGTTAAATCTTTTATATTTTTTGCCTGCAGCGCCTGCTTAAGCAGTTATTACGGCTTATTTACCGGTAAATTGCGGCGCACGCTTCTCATAAAAAGCAGCAATACCTTCCTTGCAATCATCAGTGCCCATCAGCAAGGCTTGCGTAGTTTCCTCGATTGCCAGCACCTCGTCCAAGGTCAGCGCAGTGTTGTTCAGATACTTCTTCGTCAGGCCGATAGCCAGCGGAGCGCTTGCAGCCAGACGCGCAGCCATCTCATAGACCTTATCCTTAAGCTCTGCATCCTCGCAGACATGGTTCAGCATACCCAGCTCTTTGGCAGTCGGAGCATCGATCAGATCACCGGTGAACATCAGCTCCTTCGCCTTATGCACACCAATAGCCTTCGGCAGGAAGTACAAGCCGCCGCAGTCAGGAATCAGGCCAACCTTCGCAAAGCTTTCGCCAAAGCGCGCCTTGCCGGAAGCATAAATCAGATCGCAGGCCAGCATCAGGTTAACACCGGCGCCGGCTGTTACGCCATTAACCCAAGCGATAACAGGCTTTTCAATCGTCGTAATGCGTTTAGCAACATCGCCAACCCTCGCAATGAAGGACTTCTTCTCGGCCGTACCGTTCAGGCCGTTCAGATAGCTCAAATCACCGCCTGCACAAAAAGCCTTGCCGTTACCGGTCAGCACAATAGCACGCACCTCAGCGTCAGCCACAGCCTTATCCAGTGCTGCGTGCAGACCATCAATCAGGCCATCGTTCATCGAGTTCAGGCTCTTGGGACGGTTCATAGTAATCGTCGCAATGTTGTTTTCTACAACGTATAATACAGCTTCTTCCATGGGAAACAACTCCTTTACTAATCAGTTGGCTTTATTATAACATATTTCTAGTTAAAATAACAGTCTTACTTAGCCTTAGAATTGTCCGTTCACCATGAAGTGCAGGCGCGTCTTGCTAACCTCCGTGCCATTGATATCGCGAATCAGCGGGCAGCCCAGCGTGAGGCTGGCGTTGATTTTCTTAGCAAATGCAGCACGCACGCCAATGCCCATGCTTGTAAGAATATGATCACCAAAGGCGCTGTCGCCATAAACTGCACCATGGTCGATAAAGCCAAACAGACTCGCCGTCTTATCATCACAAATCGGCGCAGCATATTCCACACCAACGCTGTAGCCGCTGTCACCGCCCAGCAGACTTTCCTTATAGCCACGCACGCTGTACGCGCCGCCGATATAGAACTGGCGTGCAGACGGCAGGTAATTGTTAAAGCCAACCTGTCCATCCATGCGCACACTCAAAAGCTGGCCATGCTCATACATCTTTTGGTAGAGGCCGTTCGCCTGATACAAAGAAAAATCCTTATCCTTGTCCTCAATATCCGTATGCGTACCAAAATTCAGGCTGTGCTTTTGGTAAACAATAGATGTAGTGCCGTAATTCGTCAAAGAATAGCCAGCCGTTACGCCCTTAATGGTATCATCCAGCCAATGGATACCGCTAAAGTCAGTCTTAGAGTTTTGTTGACCATAATCGAGCGTTGCTTCGGTACGAGTTTTTTC
>JAIHZV010000188.1 GCA_022718015.1 Phascolarctobacterium sp.
AGAACAACCTTATACTTGAACAGCGTGAAGTAGTTTGCCAGCTTGCCGATGGTCGTGGTTTTGCCTACACCATTAACGCCGACAACGAGAATAACCGTCGGCTTAGCACCAATACGTGTACGCTGACCGCTGTCCTTGAGCAGCTCGGACATATACTTCTTGAGGAAGGGAATAACATCCTCGGTACTCTTGATTTCCTTCGTCTTGGCAGCCTTGCGTACTGCTTCAATGAGCTTTTCCGTTGTTTTTACGCCTACGTCAGCAGACAGCAAAATCATCTCCAGCTCATCTAAGAAATCGTCATCAATCGCTGTGGAAAGGCCGACAAGCTCTTGAATACGATCAGTAAAATTGCGTCTGGTCTTCGACAGACCTTCTTTTAAACGCTCAAAAAATCCCATTATTCATTCTCCTTTGCATTTATCTTTACGGATAGTAGTTTAGAAACACCCGATTCTTCCATTGTTACGCCGTACATAATATCGGCGCTTTCCATCGTGCCCTTACGGTGGGTGATGATGATGAACTGCGTGTCCGCCGCATAATCGCGGAGGAAGTCTGCAAAACGCTGGATGTTTGCATCATCAAGCGCTGCATCAATTTCGTCAAGCACGCAAAACGGTGACGGCTGATAGCTCAGCAGTGCAAACAGCAGAGCGATAACCGTCAGGGCACGCTCGCCGCCGCTCATCAGATACAGGCTTTGCAGCTTCTTGCCGGGTGGCTGTACCTCGATATCAATGCCGGAATCAAGAAGATTCTCCGGCTCCGTCAGCCGCAGCACCGCAGTGCCGCCGCCGAACAGCTTCACATAGCATTGATGGAAATACTCGTTTATCTGCGCAAAGGCCTCCTTAAAGCGTTTCGTCATGCCGGAATTTATCTCGCCAATGACAGCCTCCAGATTTTCCTTCGCCGTGCACAAATCATCGTACTGCTTACGCAGGAACTCGCTACGCTCCTTCACCGCTTCATATTCTTCGATAGCCGCAGCGTTAATCGGACCAAGAGCAGCGATTTTCAAGGTAAGACTGCTTTCCATCCCCTGCAGCTCCTTCAAAGCGTACTCCTGCCATTTCGCAAGGTTCAGCTCGCGTGCCTCCTGCTCGTCCATCTGGAACTCATCTGTCAGCTGCTGCTCCAGATGCTCACAGCCGCTGCTGTGCCTTGCCAGCGCCAGCTCCGCCTCACGCAGACGGTTTTCCCCGGCGCCGCTTTTGCGCCTTAAATTGCTCAGCTCCTGCTCTACGCCAGCCTGCTTATCGAGCAGCTCACCACGCTGTCCGGCAAATTCATCCTTACCGCCAAGCGTTTCCGCAAGCTTCGTCAGCGCAGCGCTGTTTTCCTGCGCCAGCGCCTCCTTCTGACGCTCACAGTCAGCTATGAGCTGCGTCAGGCGCTCCTGCTCCTTCTGGTTCGCATCTATCTCACCGCGCAGGCGCAACGTATCATTATCCAGATTATGCATATTACCGCTAATCAGCTCAGCCTTAGCGTTTGCAGTCTCTAAAGCTATTTTAGCATCCTGCAGCTGATTGTCAAGTGCTGTAATTGCACTGCCGTATTTGGCAATTTCCTTCTGCAGCTTTTCCAGCAACGCCTTTGCTTCGGTGTCCTGTCCTTCGCGGGCAGCAACACACTCTCTCAGCTCCTTGAGCTTGTCGCGGTTATCCATATAGGCCTGCGTAACCTCGCTGCGGTCGTCTAAAAGCAGTGACAGATGCTCGTTTTCACGCTTCTGCTCCTGCTCGCTCTGCTCTAGGTGCAGCTTGACCTCACTGCTGCGCAGCTGCTCCTGCTGCAGGCTCAGGTTCGTCTGCTTCAAATCAGCCGACTGCTTCTTTAAAGCCTCCTCCTGCTCCTCAAGCTGCTCCTGCAGACCAAGCATCTGCTTGCGCAGAGCCTTGACCTTAGCCTCAGCCTGCGTAATCTCCACGCCGCGGCTTAAAAAGCCCTCCTTATGGCGTCTGCTGCCGCCGCTCATGCTGCCGCCCGCGTTGACGATATCGCCATCCAGTGTTACCACACGCACGCGATAGCGTCCGGCCTTCGCTGCCTCCAGCGCTGCATCGAGATTCTCTGCCACCAGCACGTTACCAATCAGCGAGCTGACAACATTCTCCAGCTTTTTGTCAAAGCCGATTAAATCCGTCGCATAGCCAAGCACACCGGGACATTTCGCCAGCAGCCTTTCCTCCGGCTTTAGCGAACGCTTCTGCACCGTATCGAGCGGCAGGAAGGTTGCGCGGCCGCCGCGTGTACGCTTCAGATAACTGATAGCCTCCTTAGCGGTCTGCGCATCCTGCGTTACGATGTTCTGCGCACCGTCGCCCAGCGCCGTCTCTATCGCCGCCACAAGCCTGTCCTCTACAGTCAGCAGCTCTGCTACCACGCCGACGAGCTTCCTGCTCCAAGGCTCCTGCGCCTGCAAAATCGCTCTGCTGCCGGGGCCGAAGCCTTCATAATTCTGCTGCAGCCTTTTCAGCGTCTGCTCTCGCGTTTCTGCTTCGGTGAGCTGGCGCTGGCAGTCCTGCTGCTGCGCAGTAATCTTCTGCACAGTCTGCTGCAGCTTCTCGCCGCTGGCACGCAGCTCCGCCGCCTTCGTCTGCCAAAGCTGCACCTCGTGCTCACGCTGAGACTGCTGCTCTAAAAGGCTGCTATATTGCTCAGACAGCTGCGCCAGCGCCTGCTCTGCCTCATCTATGCTCTTTTTCAAGGCCTCACGGCGGCGCATACGCTGCTCCTGCTCCTGCTCTAAGGAACGCAGCTCGTTACGAAGTGACAGCAGCTCCTGCATATCATTGAAGAACTGCGACTGAGCCGCACTGCTTTTCGCTGTAGCCTCATCCTGCAGCTTAACCTGCTCGCCGCGCTCCCATTCCAGACGCTCAATCTGTATCTTCGCCGTGCTGCGCTTGGCATCTGCCTCGTCATAATCAGCCGCCAGCTCCTGCATACGCTGCTCCTGCTCCTGCGCCTGCTTTTCCAGCTTGGCATTGCTTTCCGTAAGGCGCTC
>JAIHZV010000189.1 GCA_022718015.1 Phascolarctobacterium sp.
ACGAATCCTGCTAAAGCATTTTATGAAATCCACGCTACCGCCGGCGCTCATGAGCAAACCTGCGGCTATTGGATTGTCGGCAAGCATAACGGCCAATGGGTGACATACATTTCCCTAGAAAGCCTTGTGCCTATGGGTTACGACTTTAATGGCTATCATCAGCTGCATTCCAGAATTAACGAAAATAATTCCGGCCGCTTAATCCTTGGCGACGCAATTATTCAGTTTGAATTTTTCTGGGACGACGCTGCGCAATGGTTTGGCGTGCGCAGAATATGATATGTACCCAGATTTCCGGATACCTTTGCAAAATTTAATAATTAGCTTTTCACAAATTGCAATAAGAAGCTGCGCAGATGCACGGAGGCTTTGACATCATCTGTTACTTATGCTAAACTCTATTTGAGGAGATTAGTATAAGTGTTTGCTTATTAAATATGTCTGCTTTAGAATATAATCAAGAGAGGAGTTTCCCGATTATGAGTATAGATAAGGTAACAGATGTATCTGCATGGATGCAAAAAAGAAGACGTGATTTAATGAATTTAACACCGGAAGCAAGAACCTATAAACGTACTCGTGGTAGGGTAAGGACTCCTGAGGAGAAAAAAGCATTGGTTTTGGCTGCTGGTAAAGCGTGGAATGAATGGCTTAGTTCCGGTAAACTGGTAAAGACAGATAAAGGATACGAATTATGCAAGATATAGATAAGAATATCATAAAAAGAATACATGAAGAGAATTTATCTGATCCGGTTAATGAGCGTATTTTAATAGCTGCTATTATATGTTCATTAGCTAAAGAGTTTGCCAATGAATTAGTGGTTGTAGGTGGTTCGGCTGTAGAATTTTATACGGCCGCAAGTTATATGACCAAGGATATAGACTTTATAGCCAAAGATGATTTTCAGATATCTAAAATTATGACCTCCTTAGGTTTTTCTATAGGTGAAGGCTATACATGGTTTCATCCCGATACATCTGTTGTAGTTGAATTTCCTAAACCTCCTTTACTGGGTGACGTAAGCAGATTGACAAAAGTAAAAACGGAGTACGGTGTTGCTGAGATTATAGGAGTAGAGGATATTATACTTGACAGATTAAAAGGTCGGGAGTTTTGGCAGGATAACAATGAACTTCCTGAAATGATGATTTATTCACATTATGATAGCATTGACTTTGCTTATTTGCGTAAGCAGGCTGAGTTCGAACTTATAAGTGATGTTTTGGAAAAAGCCATCGCTGATGTAGAAGCGTACAAAGCTGGCAGATCACCATATTTGCGTGATAACTTTTATAGTGACAAGGTTATCGAAACAAAAATTGTTGATGCACTTGAGTATGACGTTCCGCTGGAAAGAATTATTAGTAGATTGTCGAATGATAATCAGGTAAGAGGTTTTTCTATAGATGAAAAGACAAGCTATCTTACATCTATCATAAAATCAAGTAAAGAAATCCAAGAACTTTTATCAGAGTAGTAAAAGAATATCGAAAAGCCTAATGAGTTACGCAAAATAATGTGTATTCATTAGGCTTTGGTTCTTTTTAAACTGCAATAAGAAGCTGCGCAGATGCACGGAGGGAGTAATTGTAGAGCTGAGGCTCACTTGTAGGTCAGTATTTTTGCATACAAAAAACGCTGATACCTAAGTATCAGCGTTAACTTCGTGGTAGCGCTAAAGGGAATCGAACCCTTGATTTCGCCTTGAGAGGGCGACGTCTTAGCCGCTTGACCATAGCGCCATCTGGCTCCGGGACTAGGACTCGAACCCAGACCGAATGATCCAGAGTCACTTGTGCTACCATTACACCATCCCGGAGTGTTCGTTTGATTGCTCATCGGAACGAGTATTATTATAGCAGGTTATGATGAGTTTGGCAAGGGGTTTTTGCAAAAAAAATTAACTTTTTTTCTAAAACCCGCAAAACGTAGCTCTGACAAGCGTTTGCAACAAAAAATTACAAGAATATCACTGTAAAATCGCTACGGATATGTTACAATAGAAAATAGATTTTTCGGGAGGCGTAATTAATGCATCAATATTTATTTTTTATAGGTGACTTTCCTGTGCGCATGTACGGCCTGATGCTGTGCACAGCGATTTTTTTAGCAACAGGCACAGCATACTTCCTCGCCAAGCAGGATGGCCGCTGGCATCAGCACGTTCTTGATATCGGCATTTATGGCGGCTTTGCCGGTCTCATCGGCGGCAGGCTGTGGGATGTGTTCTTCTTCGACTGGGATTACTACAGCCATCATCTGCTGGAGATTCCCTTCGTCTGGCAGGGCGGCATGGCTGTGCAGGGCGGCATGCTTGCAGGCATAGCTGCCGGCATTGCCTATTGCAAAATGCACGACATCGACTGGGTAGAGTTCGGCGACATCGTAGCGCCTTCGCTGCTCATCGGCCAATCCATCGGCCGTATGGCAAACCTGCTCAACGGCGATGCCTTCGGCACGCCTACAGGCGGCAGCTTTGGCCTGCTTTATCCTGAGGGTACGCTGGCCTACAAGACCTATGGCGCCGTGCCGCTGTGGCCGGCAGAGGTTTGGGAGGGACAGCTGGATGTTGTCATCTTCGCCCTGCTGCTCATCTTCCGCACAACGAAGCATGCCCGCGGTCAGGCGCTCTGCCTGTATGCCATGCTCTACTCTGTTGTCCGCTTCTTCCTGGAGATGCTGCGCGGCGACTATGCAGAGCCGTGGCTCTTCGGCCTGAAGTCAGCGCAGGCAACAAGCCTTGGCTTCTTCCTCTTCGCTCTCGCCTGCTTCATCTACTGCGGCTGGCTGGAAAAGCACAAAGCGCAAAAACCGGCGCCACAAGCCGCTGCGAAAAAAAATCGTAAAAAATAGCAAAAAAGTAGTTGACAACTTCATCACTTTCCGCTATAATATCATTGTTGCTTGAAACGACAGCAACGCTGATGTGACTCTGTAGCTCAGTTGGATAGAGCGTTTGACTACGAATCAAAAGGTCGCAGGTTCGA
>JAIHZV010000190.1 GCA_022718015.1 Phascolarctobacterium sp.
GTACATATCGACGTTATGGACGGCCAATTTGTGCCGAACCTGACCTTCGGTGCGCCGGTCGTAAAGAAAATCCGCAAGGTTACCGATTTGTTCTTCGACTGCCATCTGATGGTTGAGAATCCGGAAAAATATATTGCTGACTTCAAGGCTGCAGGCGCAGACCAGATTGTAGTGCACGTAGAAACCACGAAGCATCTGCATCGCTGCATCCAGCAGATTAAGGGCGAGGGCATGAAGGCCGGCGTAGCGCTGAACCCTGCTACTCCGCTCGCGACTATCGAAGAGATTCTGCCGTATGTAGATATGGTGCTTTTGATGACTGTTAACCCCGGCTTTGGCGGTCAGTCCTTCATCGAGAGCATGGTGCCGAAGGTTGAGCGTCTGCGTAAGCTGATTACTGAGCGTGGTCTGGACGTAGATATTCAGGTTGACGGCGGCATTAACGCTGAAACCTCGAAGCTCGTGCGTGCTGCCGGTGCCAACGTGCTTGTTGCAGGCTCTTATGTTTATGGCGCAGAGGATACCGCAAAGGCGATTGCCAGCCTGAAGGAGTAAGGAAAAGTTTATAATAACTGGACCGACCAGGTGAACAGCATGCTTCTAAAAATATTTATCTGGCTTTTCTTAACAGCTGTCGGCAGCTTTGTCGGACAGCATATCATGGATTTTTATCTGCGTCGTAACGAAGCACTTTTGCGTGAGTACGATTTGCAGATAGGCAGGGTGTGTCATATAGCGACACTGGCTGCCGGCGTGGCGGTGGCGCTGGCGCTGGGCTATCTTGTTCCGGCTACGCTCGTCGGCAAGGCGCTGAGCTGCTTCTTCTTATACTGGCTGTGGCTTTTGTGGCTTGTCGATTGGCGCTATCAATTTATTTTTGATGATTCGCTGCTGCCGCTGCTCGCTGGCGGCATAGCTATAGCTCTCTACGCTCCCGGTGCTTTATGGCTGCGGCTTGTGGCTGCCGGCGGCACGTTTGTGGTGCTGGCGGCGCTGTCTATTTTGGGGCGCGGCGCCTTGGGCGGCGGCGATGTGAAAATGATGGCCGTTGTGGGCCTGTGGCTGGGGAAAGAGGTTGTCCTGGCGCTGACGACAGGCTTTATCCTTGGCGGTGTGGCGGCCGTTGTGCTGCTTTTGCTGCGTAGGGCCGGACGCAAGGACTTTTTCGCCTTCGGACCATTTCTTATCATCGGTACGCTGCTGGGCTGGCTGGTGCAGGCTGTGGCCTGGTGAGGCAGATTAAGCTATACCATTTTTATTTTCTGTAAAATATTTATGACTAAAACTAGCATTTTTCCTCGAAGTAGTGTATACTATACTTATATTAGTAACCATGAATTAACAGGAGAGCTTTACGGCTCTCTTTGAGAAAGGGTGTGAAGATCATATCTTTAAGCAACAGGCAGAAACAAATTGCGGAAATCGTGCGCCTCGACGGGCCGATTACCGGTGAGCATATCGCTGAACGCTTGAATGTTACGCGTGCTGCCTTACGTAGTGATCTGGCAATCCTTGTTATGGGAGGCATTTTAGACGCCCGACCTAAGGTTGGCTATTTCTATACTGGCAAAAACACCTTGGGCATGCTGATGGAGGAAATTTCCGCTATTACTGTGCAGGACCTGCAATCTGTACCTGTGGCCATCACCCAGGATAAAAGCGCCTATGAGGCGGTTGTTACCATGTTTTTGGAGGATGTCGGTACGGTGTTTGTCCTGGACGAGTCAGGCTTATTAACAGGTATTGTATCACGTAAGGATTTACTTAAGGCTGCTATCAACAACAGCGACCTGCGCGATATTCCCGTAGTGATGGTCATGACGCCGATATCTAAAATTATTGTGGCAACGCCGGAGGAATCAGCGGCTTCAGCAGCGCGCAGACTGATTGATAATGAAATCGACTGTCTGCCGGTGGTGAAGATTATTGATGAAAGCAAGCGCAGCTACAAGGTTTTAGGGCGTATTACAAAGACTAATTTTACCCGCCTGCTGGTAGATTTAGCTGAGGGTAAGGGAGGTAATTATCATACTAACGAAGGTTAATCCCATTATTTATGCTGTTTCCGATTCTATTGGTGAAACCGCTGAATCCGTAGTCAAGGCTACGACGAGCCAATTCGTAGAAGAAAAATTCGACGTAATCCGCGTGCCTTATGTGAAGGACAAGGCGCAGATTGATAAGATTGTAGAGGAGGCTGCTGAGAATTCCGCAGTTATCTGCTACACCATCGTTTCGCCGGAGCTGCGCGAGCATATGGCAGACACGGCTTTGAAGAATGATGTCGAGGTTGTCGATGTTCTCGGACCGATGCTGAAATCTATCGAAAAGTCTACCGGTATGGTGCCGAAGAATCAGGCTGGCTTGATTCACTCCCTGGATCATGAATATTTCAAACGTGTAGAGGCTGTTGAGTTTGCAGTCAAATATGATGACGGCAAGAATCCGCTTGGTCTGCTGAAGGCTGACGTGGTTATTATCGGTGTATCGCGTACCTCTAAGACGCCGCTGTCTATGTATCTGGCGCACAAGCAGGTGAAGGTTGCCAACGTACCGCTGGTGCCGGAGCTGACTCCGCCTGAGGAGCTGTTCAAGGTGCCGCCGTATAAGATTATCGGCCTTCTGATTGATCCGTTCAAGCTAAACGAAATCCGCAGTGAGCGCCTGAAAACTATGGGCCTGTCCGATACTGCGACCTACGCTGACATGAAGCGTATCAACGATGAGCTGACCTATGCTAAGGGTATTATGCGTCGTCTGCATTGCCAGATTATCAATGTTTCCAATCGTGCTATCGAGGAAACTGCCGGTATTATTCTGGAATATGTACGCAAAAACAAAGAAAGACACAACGAAGCTTAATTAAGACAAAATAAAAGGACTGCTGTACTAAAGCTCTTCTGTCAATATTGGCAGAGAGAATAGTACAGCAGCCCTTTTTTTGCTGCGCCTATTGCGCGACGATTTTCTTTTGCATTACGTTATAAGC
>JAIHZV010000191.1 GCA_022718015.1 Phascolarctobacterium sp.
CTCATAATAGAAACAAGGGCAGCGGAAAGAATGTTGATGCCGCCCAAATCAATAATCAGCTGCATGAGCACGCCCACGCCGGTAATCAAAAGCAGTGTGTTCCACGGAATATGTCTGATAGCCTTCGCTTCCTCCGACACGCGCAGAAACGACAGCACCGCCGCCACCGCAAAGCTTACCAGACCAACGTTGATATGCAGCAGCATAACCATAAATACCATAGCTACAATGCCTGCTATGGTCAGCAACTGCTTTCTATTGAAGGACGGGATAACCTTCTCGCCCACATCCTCCGCAGCGCGCAGCTTATAGCCGCCCAGCCATACATACACAATCACCGCATACACAGTGAATGAAAAAACACCGTTAAGCAAAAAATCATTTTCAATACCCGTCAGGCCAAACTCAGCGCAAAGATTTGCACCAATAATGCCCGTGGCAGCCAAGGGCGACAGACCGCCGGCGCAGGAGCCAAGGACAGTCAGTGTCGAAAGCAGCACCGGACTGATTTTCATCTCCGCCGCCAAGGACATCGAAAAGACCATCATAATCGCCATCGTCGGCACAGAGCCAGGGCCAAGTGCAGCAAGCACAATCGAGAAAACATAAATGATAATAGGAATAAGATAAACACGTCTGCCGGCCAAAGCGATAACCTTCTGCGCCAGCAAATCAAGGCTGCCATTTATCTGCGCCATGCTAAACAAATAGGTAACGCCCAAAAGCATGATAAACAGAGAAGAATTGAAGCCCTTCATAATCACAGCATCGCTGACGCCACTCATACGGCCCAGTACCAAAGCAAAAGCGATACACAAAAGTCCGGTATTCATTTTACGGACAAAGCCTAAAAAAATTGCCAACAACAAAAAAAGCAATGAGAGTAAAGCCATTAAGATACCTCCAAAAATTTTTTTGAGAGTGTAGGCATATTAGATATAACCAATCGCCATTACTATAATATCACCTAGGAATTATTTTGTAAAACAATACTTTCAGCCTTTTTATTCATCTTTGGCATAAGATATATTCCATAGAAGAATAGTCAGTCTATAGAAGTGCTTTATTCAATATAGTCTACACTATAACGCTTTTTCGTCATAAGCTGGCTAGCCTAAATAAAAAAAGAGCCGTCAACTAAGTTGATAGCTCTAAAAACAACTAAGCCTGAGGCTCAAACGAAATGCAGGCGGCTCGCCTTATACGCGTGCTAAAGGGTCGCAATAAATCAAGCCAACCGCACCTGCTAAAGAAATAATAACAGTGCTAAGAATAATTAAATATTTTTTCTCCATCGTAATCTCCTCCACATGCAGGCAGTCGTGCTGCATGTGATGCTCATTATAGAAGAAAAGCATGTCAGCGTCAAGCTAAATCTACACCATAGTTATATCTATATAGCATAACTAATATTCCTCACTAATGCTGCACAGCTCTGCCATACCTTCGACATATTTATCTGCTATACTAAAGCCAAAGAAAATCACTGGAGGTAAACATCATGAAGGTTTTTCTTATCCCGAATAAAAAGCAATTTCAGGTAACGCTCGCTGCGCTCGCTCTGCTCTGCGCCAGCTATACGGGCGGCACTGCGCTCACGCCCACAGCCTATGCCGCCGAGCAGGTAGAAACGCCGCGTATCAGCGTCAGCGCCAGTGCCGTCATCGAGGTTGCTCCTGATACGGCGGTCATCAGCTTCGACGTCAACGGCAAGGGCAATAACGCCGGCGCAGCAGCCAATGCTGCTGCCGGCAAAATGGAAGGCGTGCGCCGCGCTCTTTTAGGCTGCGGTCTGGTGAGCAGCGATATCACCACCACCAGCTATACGCTCTATCCCGACATGGACAACAAGGGCAAGGTAACAGGCTATACTGCCCGCAATAACGTGAAAATCAAGCTGACCAATATCGCCAAGCTCGGCACCGTCATCGACAAAATCAGCGGTGCCGGCGTCGACACGATTAACAACGTCAGCTTCAGCGTAAGCAATAAATCGCTCTACCGCAATCAGCTGCTCGCACAGGCTGTCGAAAACGCACGCCAGCAGGCAGCAGTCGTGGCCAACGCCGGAGGCCGCACGCTCGGCAAGCTGCTCAGCGCCAGCATCTCCAGCTACAACAACTTCGAGCGCAGCTATGGCAACGTCATGCTGAAGGCCGCAGCTATGGACAGCGCTCCTGCCACGAATATCGCGGCGGAGGACATCACCATCAAAGCCAGCGTCGACACCGTATTCGCTATGCAATAAAAAAACTGCTGTAATCCTTTCGTTCATCACAAGGGTTACAGCAGTATTTTTTTATTTCGGCAGCTTATAGGTACGCAAAGCCTCCAGCAGCTCCGCACTTCCGGCAGCATGAGCAGAGCACAGCTCCTTCAGCGCCGCAAAGTCTTTCAGCTCTACGCCCCACAGGAAGCAGTCGGCATCATCATAGGCAGCCACCACGATGAACTTCTTCTCATCCATCGGTGTCTTGCCTAAATCATCCGTCAGCATAATATAATCAGTACCAAAGTCCATACCATAAACGGTAATATTTTCTTCCGGAGTTTCGTCCTCCCAAAAGCCCAGCTTGTCAAAATCAGCAGCAGTAAGCATAACGCACCTCGTTTCGTAAAATTTCTATAATCCTACTATAGCACGTCGGTGCGGCTTTTGCAAGCAGGTGGAAAAGCACTAGAATGTATTACTATGCGCTCTGCTTAGCCGCCAGAGCACGCACCTCTTCTTCAGAAAGCTTGGAATAACGCGCAACACTTTCAATGCTCATATTATCTGCAAGCATATCCTTCGCAACCTCAACATTGCGCTGATGAGCTGCCTTTTTAGCTTTCTTTTCTGCCTTCTTTTCTGCCTTTGCCACAGCTTCCTTCGCTGCCTTTTCAGCCCTATTCTCTGCATAAGCCTCAATAATATCCGTCATATCAATCTCGCCCTCCTTTGAAGTCTTAAAA
>JAIHZV010000192.1 GCA_022718015.1 Phascolarctobacterium sp.
GTATTTCAATCCACGCTCCCTCGCGGGAGCGACCCGATTCGGCTTCGTTTTGCTCCTCTGAACGTCAAATTTCAATCCACGCTCCCTCGCGGGAGCGACCTAGAAGTCCTTTCGCAGAGCCTTACTCTCGAGATTTCAATCCACGCTCCCTCGCGGGAGCGACAATATAAAATTCCTGATTATTATCTTAAACTCTTTATTTCAATCCACGCTCCCTCGCGGGAGCGACCCGCATTTCTTGCTTGATGTTAAGTTTAATTTAATTTCAATCCACGCTCCCTCGCGGGAGCGACATTACTAAGGAGTATCGCCGTACCATTCTCAATATTTCAATCCACGCTCCCTCGCGGGAGCGACAGCATCAAAATGATGTACTTCTACAATTATGTCAACCAAGCTTTTGTTGCGAACAAGCTTAATTGAACTTATAGAAGACATCATTTTGACGTGAGAAAGTACAAGCTTTCCCATTCTAGCTTAAGTTGCGAACCTAAGCTAAATTTTTGGTTCATACACCTTCGCAACAACTAAATGCAGTATACAAACTCTAATAATTACAAAACTAAGCTCACCCTTTAAATCATACGCGTACAGCTTACGCCTTCAGGCAATTTTTCTTCCGCCACTTCCACTTCATAATCATTGTAGCTTCTGGCAGTAATAACTCCATCCTTACGTTTCACGCTAACCGTATCGAACAGTTTATAAGCAGGTGCATTGCCAAGCTCGCTGGCATGCTTAAACACAATCAACTCACGTACAGCCATATTACCGCGTGCCGCAGAACGATCATATTCAAACATATTGATAATCGACTGCCACAGCAGCGTCAAATCATCTTCACTGAAGCCTGTTACCTTGCGTGCCAAATTAGCAGAAATATAGCCATCAACGCGATACAGAGCATAAGGCACGATATACTTGCGTCCCATCTCAGTGCTCTTATTTTCTGCATCCTTTTTCGTCGTAATTGCAACTCTGGTAATCGTAACCTCCTGCGTCACAATCGGATCAATGCTGCGAGCAAAACCAAGCTGCACAGGACCGCGAACCTGACCACAGTTCAACGCCGCCTTCACAAAAGTTGTCATAACAGCACCAAAAGTACGGATATCAAAGAAATTTTTGCACATGAATTGGCAAATTTTCTTATCTATTTCCGGATCGTCTTTTTTCAGCTCTTTGATTTTCTTTTCATCTGTACCTAAAGCAATATAGGCTGTATTATCGCTATCATTCAGAGGTACGCCGTCTTTGATATAAATCTTATAGCCTTCTTTATCCTCGCACAGAGTTTCGATACAATTTCTGATTTTGCGCTTCAAGCACACATCCGTAACAATACCATAACCGGTTTCCGGATCAATACGCGGCATATTGCCTGCATCAGGATCGCCATTCGGATTGCCGTTTTCTACATCAAATAAAATTGTAAACTCATATCTGTTTTTGATTACCTCAGCCATTTATTTTTCCTCCTTTTTTTCAAAACGTTTTTGTACCTGATGATAATAACCAAGGACGAATTCCCCTTGCTCCGGTAAACTCAAACGAGCAGGCATTGCATTATTTTCTACTTCAAGCTTATTCATAAGCTCGCCAATCAGCTTCTCAAAATAAATTACAGTGCCTTTTTGCGCAGAAATTTTCTTCAAATGAGTATTCGCAAGCTTCGTTAACAGCGGAAAAGTCACACTAGGAGTAGCGCATGCAGAGTTAAAATACCGATCTTTAATCGTACTATTAATGCCCGGATTAGCCTTTTCCTGCAAATCCTCAAGCACCGCAAACAACCTTCCCAACACATAAGGTACCTTTTTGCATTCTTCATTCAATGCCACAGTAACAACCTCCTCATTATTTTTATAATTTCTTAACAAACAAGCCTTAATTATGGCCGCTTTGATTCTGCTGATTTTCGTAATATTTTTATCCGGATTATCCTGATCCGCCTTAGCACGTAAAATAGTATTTTGGTACAAGGCCTCAGGATATTTGATACCACTCAGGATACTGCGCAAAACTGCGCCTGCCAGCAGCGGCGAAGCTGCTTTATCCTTAGAATTTTTATTAGCAGTTTCCTGCAAAATCTGCCACAGCGGAACATTGACTCTGTTATCAAAGCTTGGCTTGATAATCTCAAATTCGCGAAAATATTGCTCGTAATTCTTGATGAAATCACCAAAAGTATCGACCAAAAAGAAGCGTACAGCTATTCTGGCAGCATTTGGCGACAGCCCTAAAATATAAAACTTATTTTCCGGCTTAACCAAATAATCCTTTACACTAAAGGACTGACCCCGACTAACCTTTTCAAAGAAGCCTTGGAGATCATCATCCTCAATAATTTTATTTTCACTACTGAAAACATCGCCAAAAACATCTTCGTTGTCTTCATCTGCCCCTTCAGCCCAAAAAACTACCGTCATCTCTCCGATACGCAGATAATTTCTCTCGCTCGCCAGCAAAGTATTCAATGCTGTTGTATAAGCAAAAGCAGCATACTCGCTGACCGGTGCATTATCGCCTTGCTTGTGCTCATATGATTCATAAGCAAGAGCATTGAACGCGACCAAGGCCGCACCAGAGGACTGCGCCCCATACAAGCCCTTAATTTTAGTATGCAAACGAGCTACAGGTGCTTTTTTGCCTGTAACCAAACAAATTCCCTGAGCTGTATCTGAAGCTTGTTGACTCTTATAAGCATCCCAAGCCTTTCGAATTTCTTCATCCTGCTCTACGCTTTTGCCTTCAACCTTAAACATCAGATTAGCTGAACTCAGCAAATCCTCCATATAAGGCTGCAAAATTGCATTGTCATGTGCTGCTTCCGGCTGCCAGCTTGCAAAAAAGGCTTTTAATGCCGCTGCTTTTTCCCCAACAACAGCTGCTAATATTTCCTGACATTTTTGTGCCATCGCTTCAAAGCATTGCTTACTG
>JAIHZV010000193.1 GCA_022718015.1 Phascolarctobacterium sp.
ATATAGCTGCGTCCCAGCGCCGCCAGCAGCCTGTTCAGCAGGCCGCGCAGCCAAAGCGAGCCGCCCCGCTTATTTCCCCAGCTGTACGCCAGCTTGTAGAGCCACGGACAGCATTTCAATACCCACAGATAGGTACTCAAAAACGCCGTACCTAAGCAATGCGGGAAAAAGTCAAAGATATTTCCATGTATTACGCGTACCTCGCTGTATTCGCCAAGCGCCTGCTCCAGCGCCTCAGCCGCCAGCTTATGGCCGGAGCCGATGGGAGCAGACAACAGCAGTACGGTATATTTTTTATTAGCCTTTTGCATTCTAGTCATCCTAAGTCCTTGGTTTTTACCAGAAACAGGCCAGCTTTAAGGAATTCGCGCCTTAAATGAGATTTTTTTGAAAAATAGCTTGCCAGTTCCGCTTTATTATTGTATCATATTTTTAATCACATTCAATAGACAATGTTCTTTTAAAAGTGAATTTCTTAGAAATTTTTAGGAGGCAGCTATACATGACTAACAGAAGACCTGTGGAAAGCTTCAGCTTTCCTGTAGAAAAAATTAAAGAGGGTTACTATACAGACGCTTATTTCCTGCGTTCTGAGGAAATTT
Organism: Phascolarctobacterium sp.; assembly: GCA_022718015.1. Classification (GTDB taxonomy): domain Bacteria; phylum Bacillota; class Negativicutes; order Acidaminococcales; family Acidaminococcaceae; genus Phascolarctobacterium_A. The sequence continues at coordinate 603 of JAIHZV010000193.1, forward strand.
TAAATGGTGACAACTATCATCCGCGTGTGCTGATGCAGGTATTTGCTCGTGACAACGTTGTTGTCTGCGGTACCGATGAGGTTATCGCACTGATTAAGCAATGTGCATTCCATCCGGAAAATATCGTGATTCACTCCCTGCATGACGGTGACGAGGTTGACGAATGGGAAACCGTTATGACCATTGAAGGCGATTATGCTGATTTTGCGCATCTGGAAACCCTGTATCTGGGTATTCTCGCTCGCCAAAGCCGCATTGCGACCAATGTGCGTAAGGTAGTTAAGGCTGCAAATGGCAAGCCGGTGCTCTTCTTCCCTGCACGCTATGATATCTACCAAACCCAGGAAGCCGACGGCTATGCAGCTCTCGTAGGCGGCATCCACGGCTTCTCCACCGATGCTAACGCACTCGCTGCCGGCGGCAGAGGCTTGGGTACTATCCCCCATGCACTCATCGCATCTTATAAAGGCGACACTGTAGCTGCTACAGAGGCCTTTGATAAATATGTTGACCCGTCCATCGCGCGTATCGCTCTCGTTGACTTCGACAATGACTGCGTAAACACTTCTCTGGCTGTCGCGCGTAAGCTGGGCAAAAAGCTGGCAGGCGTGCGTCTAGACACCTCCGGCAGCATGGTCGACAAAAGCCTGTGGACGCAGATTGGTACCTTCAAGCCGACCGGCGTATGCAAGGAGCTGGTATGCAACGTGCGCAAAGCGCTGGACGCTGAAGGCTTCAACCATGTAAAAATCATCGTTTCCGGCGGCTTTGATGCTCCGCGTGTTGCTGCCTTTGAGGAAATGGGCGTGCCTGTTGACACCTATGCAGTAGGCTCCTCCTTCTTCGACGGTAACATCAACTTCACCGCTGATATTGTCAAGGTTGACGGCAGGGACTGCGCTAAGGCTGGCCGCAAATACAACCCGAATCCGAAAATGGAACTGATTAAATAATATCATACCCCTCTGTCGCCCTTCCCTTTGGATAACACACGGTGGCAGAGCGGGTATTTTTTCTTACAAAGGAGATAAAGCTTATGAGTATGAATACAACTCCCGCTGCTGAACGCATTCATATAGGCATTTTCGGCAGACGTAACGCCGGCAAATCCAGCCTTATCAACGCCATCACCAGCCAAAGCCTGGCCATCGTCAGCGAGCAGAAGGGCACGACGACTGACCCTGTATATAAGGCTATGGAGCTGCTCCCCCTCGGCCCCGTGATGTTCATCGACACGCCGGGCCTCGATGATGAGGGAGAACTGGGAGCACAGCGAGTAGAAAAGGCCTACCAGGTGCTCCACAAGTGCGATATGGCGCTTTTAGTAGTCGACGCGACTGTTGGTATCAGCGAAGAGGATAAACGCCTGTGGGCGCTCCTAGAGGCTCAGAAGCGCCCTGCTGTGCTCGTGCTCAACAAAGCAGACAAATTAGGCGAAATGCAGCAGGCTCTCGCTGCTGTCGACGCGCTCAAGCTCACGAAGCACTGCTTCCTCGTCAGCACGCAGACGAAACGCAATATAAACGAGCTGAAGGAGGCTATTGCGGCCCTGCGGCCAAAGGAGCAGGAACACCATCTTCTTGATGATTTGCTCAAGCCTTGCGACACCGTTATCCTCGTGACGCCTATCGACAGCGCTGCGCCGAAGGGCCGCCTGATTCTGCCGCAGCAGCAGGTGCTGCGCAACGTGCTCGATAACAAGGGTATCGGCGTTGTCGTGCAGGAAAGTGAGCTGGCAATGGCGCTGGCGAAGCTGGCTTTCCCTCCACGCCTCGTTGTAACCGACAGTCAGGCCTTCGCCAAGGTCAGCCAGATTGTGCCGCCGACGATTCCCCTGACCTCCTTCTCTATCCTTATGGCACGCTATAAGGGCAGCCTGGAGAACGCAGTCAAGGCTGTACGCACGCTTGACAGCATCAAGGACGGTGACAAGCTTCTCATCAGCGAGGGCTGCACGCACCACCGCCAATGCCAGGACATCGGCACAGTGAAGCTTCCTGGCTGGGTACGCAAATATACGCAGGCTGAGCCTGAGTTCTGCTTCACGAGCGGCACAGAGTTTCCTGAGGACCTCTCTGAGTATAAGCTGATTATTCACTGCGGTGCCTGCATGCTCAACGAAAAGGAAATGGCGTACCGCAACAAGACCGCGCTAGAGCAAAACGTGCCTATGACCAACTACGGCATCGCTATCGCCTACATGAACGGCATCCTTAGGCGCACAGTCGAGCCGCTGCCGGAAATTGCCAAGCTGCTGGAATAAAACTATACTAATGAAAAATACCGTACTACCC
>JAIHZV010000194.1 GCA_022718015.1 Phascolarctobacterium sp.
GGTTAAGCATATCACTCTGGTTGCCCGTCATATGGGCCCACTGGAGGAGCTGGCGCAGGAGCTTATCAGCAAGAATCACTGCGAGGTCGCTATCAGCCAGGATATTCATGCTTCGCTGAAGGAGGCCGATATTGTCATCACGGTAACGAGTGCGCTGGACTTTTTGATTGAGCCCGGCGATTTAAAGCCTGGTGCCGTTGTCTGCGACGTTGCGCGTCCGCGTAACGTATCGCGTGAGGTTTCCTTGCAGCGTAACGACGTTCTTGTTATCGAGGGCGGCGTGATTAATGTGCCGGGCAATGTGGACTTCCACTTCAATTTTGGCTTCCCGCCGCATACGTCCTATGCCTGCATGGCAGAGACGATGATTTTGGCACTGGATGGCCGCTATGAGAATTTCTCGCTGGGCAGAACGCTGGATATCAATAAGATTAATCTTATATCCCAGCTGGCTGACAAGCATCATTTCAAGATGGCTGGCTTCCGTAATTTTGAACGTGCTGTATCGCATGAAAAAATTGAAGAGGTCAAGCATAATGCACAGCTGGCGCTGGCCGTGCATGGCTGTTGACAAGTAAATTGCCAAAAGCTTATAATCAGTGTAGGTAAGTATTTTAATTTTATATAAAGGAGCAGGAAAATGGCTACAAAAGAAACAATCTTAACAGCTGAAGGTTTAGAGAAATTAAAAGACGAATTGGCACAACGTAAAGGTGTGATTCGTGAGGAAATCGTTGAACGCCTGAAGGAAGCAAGAGCACAGGGCGACTTGAGCGAGAACTCCGAGTATGACCAAGCGAAAGAGGACCAGGGCAAAAACGAAGGCCGTATTATCGAGCTGGAGCAGATGATTAAAACTGCAACCATCATCGATGACAGCGCAAGCAAGGATGCAGGCGTTGTTTCTCTGGGTTCCACTGTAATTCTGGAAGATATGGAGACTGGCGAGCAGGAAACCTATACCATCGTTGGTACTACTGAGGCTGACCCGTTTGCAAACCGTATTTCCAATGAATCTCCGGTTGGCGCAGCTATCCTGAGCAAGAAGGTTCACAGCACTGTTATCGTTAAAACTCCGGCTGGCGAACTCTCCTATAAGATTATCGAGATTAAATAAGAAGGAGCAATTAGCATGGCAGAAAATAAGCATTTAGAAGACGCTGCTGCGCTCACTGATACTGAAATCAACGAGCAGATGCAGGTACGCATCGACAAGATGCATAAGATTGAGGAGCACGGCTGGAAACCCTTCGGCCATCGCTTCCTGTTCACTCATCGCGCAGCAGACATCGCTGCTCAGTTCGATGAGCTGTCCGAAAAAGAAACTGAAGTAACTATGGCTGGCCGTGTTATGGCTATCCGCGGCCATGGCAAGACCTGCTTCATGGATATGCAGGATAAGACCGGCCGTATTCAGGTATATGTACGTAAGGATGTTATCGGTGAAGAAAACTATGCGCTGATTAAGCTCATGGATATCGGTGACACCGTTGGCATTACCGGTACTGCTTTCCGCACTCATATGGGCGAGCTGTCTATTAAGGCTGCTTCCGTAGAAATGCTGTCCAAGTCCCTGCGTCCGCTGCCCGAAAAATGGCACGGCCTGAAGGACGTAGAAACCCGCTATCGTCAACGCTATGTAGATTTGATTGTTAATCCGGAGGTGCGTGAAACCTTCGTAAAACGCAGCCAGATTATTAAGAGCGTGCGCGAGGTTCTCGACAGCCACGATTTCCTGGAGGTAGAGACTCCGATTCTCAACACCATCGCCGGCGGTGCTGCTGCACGTCCGTTTATCAGCTATCATAACGCTCTGGATATGCAGGTTTATATGCGTATTGCACCTGAGCTGTACCTCAAACGCCTTATCGTTGGCGGTATGGACCGTGTATATGAAATGGGCCGTGTATTCCGTAACGAGGGTATTGATAACCGTCATAACCCGGAATTCACCAGTGTCGAGATTTATCAGGCTTTCGCTGATTACCGCGACATGATGGACCTGACCGAAGAGGTAGTTGTTAAGACTGCTGAGAAGGTTCTGGGCACTACCACTATCAATTATGAAGGCACCACCATCGAGCTTGCTTCTCCTTGGAAACGCATGAGCATGATTGAAGCTGTAAAAGAATACTCTGGCAAGGATTTCACCAATGTAACCGATTTGGAAGAAGCACGCGCTATTGCTAAGGAGCTGAATGTTGCTATTGAGCCGACTTTTGGCATTGGCAAGATTATTAATGCCTGCTTCGAAGAATATGTTGAGGATAAGCTGGTTCAGCCGACCTTTATTACCGGTCATCCGAAAGAAATTTCTCCGCTGGCAAAGAGCAACCCCGAAAATCCGGAAATCACGGATCGTTTCGAGGCTTATATCTATGGCCGCGAAATCTGCAACGGCTTCACCGAGCTTAACGATCCTATCGACCAGAAGGAGCGCTTCCTGAAACAGGTAGAAGAGCGCGCTAATGGTGATGAAGAGGCAAATATGATGGACGAGGATTTCGTCAATGCACTGGAATATGGTCTGCCGCCGACGGGTGGTTTGGGTATTGGTATCGATCGTCTGGTTATGTTCCTGACCAACAGCTCTACCATTCGTGACGTACTGTTCTTCCCGACCATGAAACCGATTGGCAAGGCTGTAAGCGAAAAGCCTGAATTTATGCAGGCTGCACCTGCTGCTGCACCGGCAGAAGCTAAAGAGGAGCCTATTGACTTCTCCAAGGTTGTTATTGAGCCTCCGTATACAGAATATGTTGACTTTGACACCTTCTGTAAGTCTGATATGCGCGCAGTAAAGGTAAAAGAATGCACTGCTGTACCTAAGAGCAAAAAGCTGCTGAAATTCGTTCTGGACGACGGCACGGGCACTGACCGCGTAATTCTTAGC
>JAIHZV010000195.1 GCA_022718015.1 Phascolarctobacterium sp.
GCACGAACTCCGGTGTCTTCACCTTCTGCGGCTGATAAACCGTCAGGCCCTGCTCCAGAGCATATTCCTTAACCGGCGTCATCAGCATCTTGTTGCCGCGTCCCTTCGGACGGTCAGGCTGCGTAACCACGCCCACAATTTCATGCTTGCCGCTTTCGCACAGCGCCTGCAGGCTGCCTACTGCGAAATCAGGGGTTCCCATAAATACTATACGCATATTTTTTACCTCACTAAAAATTTATCGTAACCAATGACGCTTTTTCATGCGTCGTCGCTAAACTATCATCGTATCCAATGACGCTTTTTCATGCGTCATTATTTTAATGCGTCTGCTGGAGTTTCCTTCGCCTTCGGCGAAATAGTCTGCGCCTTGTCGATAAACAAAACGCCATCCAGATGGTCAAGCTCATGCTGGATGCAAACTGCCAGGAGTCCGCCTGCCTGCAGCAGCATGCGCTGTCCGGTTCTGTCGGTGAACTCGCACTCCACATATTCCGAGCGCTCCACCTCGCCCTCATAATCAGGCACAGACAAGCAGCCCTCGCTGCCAACAACCTTGCCCTCGCGCTTTACGATAACAGGGTTAATCAACTCATACAAGCCCTCGCCCACGTCGATAACAACAACGCGTTTAGACACACCAACCTGCGGTGCTGCCAGGCCAACGCCATCAGCCGCATACATAGTCTCTGCCATATCCTTCAACAAACGCTGTAATTTTTTATCTATACGCTCTACCGGCTTTGCCTCCTCGCGTAACACGGGATTGCCGGCAATCATAATTTTTAATTTAGCCATTTTTTGTCCTCCTTATAAGCTCTGTCTTAACACCTTATTATAGCACAAAAGCCTGACAAAAAACAATTTTTCAGTCTTAACTTCCGGGCATCTTCAAAAATCTGTACTTTTTAACAGCAAAAAGACTGCCGCAGCCGCTTCCTGCTCGCACAGATACAAGCAGGAACAGCCAAGCAGCAGTCTTTTATTTTTTCTTACCGCACGCCTGCGCTCTGACATAAGCAGCTAGCGCCTTAAGGCTTCATCCAAATCATAAATCTTCGTCACCCTGCCATCATCCGCAACATTGTAAATGACTCTGCCGCGTACCTCAACAAGATAGCGTGCATCCTTAAACTCTTGTATAGGCTTATCAGGATGTCCGCATTTTTTAAAGGCATAATAGCGATAGGATTTATCTACGCCCTGATAAAAGTCCATCTCTTGCTCCCATTGGTAATCCCACATGGAAAAATGCATAGCATCCTCATGCATCACATTCTCGTGCGGAAAGGCTGCCAGCTGCAAAAACACTCTTGCTACAGTGCAGGGCATCTCCGTTTCGCCCTGCACAAAGGCTTCCTGCCGACTGCTGATGTTATATGTTCCTGCCAAAGAGGGCCACGGCTTTTCCACGTTCAGCGGCTCTCCGGCAATCCACGTCCCATAAAGCCGTCCTGACAGCTCCGATGCATAAGCGCCGGAAGCAGCAGACGGATAGAGACCGTCCTTTTCGTAAAGCGGAATGATATATCTATACATCGACGGATAGCCCATGCCGTTCTTCAAGCTCTCCAGCGAGGTCACCAGCAGATTGCGGATATAGCGTTCGCCTGCCGGCTGGCAATACACCACGCCCACCGCCCTCGTTTCGCCACGATATACGTCTTCGTTACGCTCCACCGTATGCACAAAAAACTCCAGAATAGTTCCGCACGTAGTGTCATAAATCGTCGCGCAGCCTGCAACGCCTGTCTGCGGATTATACATCTCATAATATTCGGCCTGCGCCCTGCCCCAGCCGCCAAAAAAGCTTACGCCCAGCGCCAGCGCCGCCGCCAAAAATTTCTTACGCATAACAACACCTCCAATACACAGCTTTTACACTTATATTGTACTCTGAGGGCATAAAAAACACCCCACCCAAACAAGGAGATTTGGGCAGGGCGCCAACCAAAAACAACAATTTAGTTCTTACAGCTTATTAAATACGTCTTCAACCATTTTCCAGATTTTCGCGCGGTCTACCTTGTAAACAATCTTCGCATTCTGCGCACCTTCAGGACCGAAGCCGTGGAACGCCATCGTCTGGCCATAGCCAAAGCCATAGCGGTCGTCTACATCAATCGGCAGCGTCTCCGATTCCAGAATTACGGTCGGGTCAATCGCTACTGCTGCTGCCAAAACGTCCCAAATATAGTTATGATAATTCGGATCGTTGCGGAACAGCGGAGTCGCATAATGGTTCTCCCACATAGCCTTGAAGCGGTCGCTCTTAATGCGGCTTTCCAGATCCTTGAAATCAGCATTGCTCATCAATTCCTTGCTGCAAACATCCAGCGGCAGGAAAATCTGCTCCTTCCACGGAGCGCGGTAAACCTTCTTCGCAGTTTCCGGATCAATCCAAACGTTAAACTCTGACGTCGGCATAACGTTGCCCTCGCAGAAGAAAGCGCCTGCCATATAAACAACGCGTTTAGCCAGCGGAGCAATCTCCGGCGCCTTGTCGAGCGCCGCAGCCAGGTTCGCTGCACTGCCGATAGCCACAATAGTTACCTCTCCGGGATGCTTTTTCACGGTATCAATAATAAAGTCAGCGGCAGCCTGCTTTTGCGGACGCATAACAGGCTCGTCCAGATAATTCTTGCGGTATTCAGCGGTCCAGGATGCCGGCTGAGCATAGCCTGCAGCACCAAGATGAGAATCAAAGCCGCGGCCAAAGAGGCGTTTTTCCTCCTTCATATTGGCAAAGCGTCCCTTGCGCGTGGTTTTGTTCACGCCCATATATACGGGAATATCTGTACGCCCGATGCCCTCAAGCTGGCGGATAGCGGAAGCAGTGCCCGTTTCCACCCAGGTAT
>JAIHZV010000196.1 GCA_022718015.1 Phascolarctobacterium sp.
CGTCGTAACAATGCCTACAATAAAGCCGCCAATAATATCCGGCAGGCCAAGACCGCCCATCACCGTATTGCTGACAACATTCGCCAGGCCAAACGGCAGAATCAGAAACGGGAAAATAGCACTCAGGCCATACATAGCCGTCGCGATGCGGATTTGGTACTGACCAAAGGCAAAGCTTTGGGTGCACATCATAATAACGATATATAACGCAATGCATAATGCAGAAAAAACTAGCTTTTGATTACTGAAATTTGTATTCATACTCTTACTCCTCCTTCGTCAGCGGATCAATTACGCCATTTGCAGCAAACGCTGCCTCTCTATCAATACAGGTGCCGCATTTATGACAGGGCTTCTCGCCGCCATCATAGCAGCTCCAGGTCAGCTCATAGGGTACACCAAGACGCAGGCCCTCGGCAACAATTTCCTTCTTCGTTTTCGCAACAAACGGAGCAACCAGACGTACCTTGCGGCCGCTGCCAAGATAAACAGCCAGATTCATGGCCTCATTGAACTCAATGCTGCAGTCAGGATAAGCATTGCCAGCCGCATCGTCAGCATGCGGTCCATAATAAATCTCATTACAGCCATACTCCAGAGCGATGCTTGCCGCTGCCGACAAAAACAAGCCGTTACGAAACGGCACATAGGTGCTGACTGGCTCCCCCTTGCTCTCCTTCAGCTGTTCAGCATAGGACGCATGGGGAACATTCTCCTGCGAGCCCTGCAGCAGAGAGCAGCTGCTGTGCGCAAAAATCTTTGCCAAATCCATCTGCAACAGCTCCACATGATAGAAGTCTGCGACAGCCTGCGCTGCCTGCAGCTCCTTAGAATGCTTCTGACCATAGAACATGGACAAGGCCAGAACATTATCACCATATTTTTCTTTCGCCAGTGCCAGACAGGTAGAGCTGTCTACACCGCCGCTTAATAATACTAAAACCTTCATTTTTTCCTCCCAATGAATGAGCGGGCAAAGTTCATGAAAATATAAAAGGATTCCGCCCGCTACAGACGAAATCCTTGCATACATAAAAAATACCGGCTGGCGCCAGTAATCGCCCGTAGTTTTATTTAGAGACAGGATGGTTACGAACTGTCTGTTATGAACTTCTCTAGTATTATACAGTATATCGCGCTGTTTGTCCAGCGCTGGGGCAGAAAAGCGTCAAAACAAAACGCAGACATCACCAGCGTACAGGAAGCACGTCGAGATGTCTGCTATATAGTTAATTAAACAATAGCTTTATCAGGCTTTACAAAGAACCAGGCAATCGCACCGCAGATACCGGTTACAGCAGTTGCTGCCAAAGCAGCCTGCCAGCCATAGTTGGTTGCAAACCAAGCAGTAACAGTCGGAGCAAGAACGCCGCCGATATTGCCCCAGAAGTTCATCCAGCCGGATACGGAGCCTGCAAATTTACCGCCCATGCTGATAACGCTAGACCAGGAAGCGCTCATCGTCAGACCAAGAGAGCCCAGGGATACAGACAACCAGAAAACGTTCATCATCGGATCAGCAGTACGAGTAGAAACGTACAGAGCAGCTGCACAAAGCAGGATACCGGCTGCACCGGTTGCCGTCTTAACCATATTCTGAGACATACCGCTACGCAGCAGCTTATCAGAATAGTGACCACAGAGAGTTACTACAGCCATCAGTGAAATCCAGGGAGCAGCAGCCCAAATGCCCATCTTCGCTAAAGAGAATTTATGCACCTCCATGAGATACATCGGCAGCCAGGCGAGGAAAACGTACATAATGTAGTCAGTAATCAAAAACTGAATGCCCAACGCCCAAAATTGGGTAGAACGCAGCAGCTTGCCCCAGGGAGCAATCTGTTTTTCTCCGCTTGCCTCAACACGACCTTCGTTGATGTGCGCCAGCTCCGCCTCATTAACATAGGGGCTATCCTTCGGATCATCAGTAACATATTTATGCCAAGCCCAAGCCAACAGCAGACCAACGACGCCAAAGCTCAGGAATACATGATGCCAGCCAAAGGTCGTCATCAGCCAAACAACAACAGCAGGACCAACTACAGGGCCAAAGAAGCAGCCGTTCAAAATAAAGGAGCTTGCCTTGCCCTTTTCATCTTTATTGAACCATTTGTGCTCAGCCATAGCAAAAGCAGGATAAATCGGTGCTTCACCCAAGCCAAACATCAAGCGTACAATAGCAAAGGTGTACTTGCCGCTGGCAATTGCGGTCAGAGCTGTGAAAACAGACCACCAGGCACAAGCAATAGAGCCAGTGAAGCGGTGACCAAATTTTTCAGCAAGCATACCACCAGGAACCTGTATCAAGGCATAGCCTGCGAAGAAGAAGGACTGGATTAAGCCCATGTCAATCTTAGTAAAGCCAAACTCCTTCATGATTACAGGAGTGGCAACAGACAGGTTTACGCGGTCCATATACGACACAAAGCTGATAGCAAAAATCAGCCACGCAACCTTCCAACGAAAGTTCGTCATTTTCATTTTTTTCTTTCCCTTCATAAAAAACAAATTCTGTTCTTTTATACATATCTACTGAACAGTTAACAATAATGATACTATTTCGAGCTAAATCTGTCAACAATTTTCTTTTATTTGTATAAAAATGTATATTTGTCTATTATAAAGGGAGTTTTTTTAAGTGCAGCGGTAGGATAAAAGCATTCGCAGGCTTACGCGTCGCACAGCTCCTTCAAATGCGGCGTCTGGGCAGGCAGGCACAGCTCTGCTCATAAGATAGCTGACGGTAAAAGAAAAAAGACATGTCACATGACATGTCTTTTTTCTAACCGGCAGCTATCTATCCTCCCAGGCCGCTTCCAGCCAAGTACTTTCGACGTATAAGGGCTTAACTACTG
>JAIHZV010000197.1 GCA_022718015.1 Phascolarctobacterium sp.
AGGTAAATCTGCATCGGCGTGGAGCTTAAAAGGTCGCAGCCACGCACTACCTGCGTGACGCCCATGAGGGCATCGTCGATGACTACGGCGAGCTGATAAGCATAGACGCCGTCGCTGCGCCGCAGGATGAAGTCGCCGCATTCCTCGGTCAGGCGCAGGCTCTGCGCTCCGTAATGCGCGTCAGTAAAGCAGATAGGCTCATTCGTTACGCGCACGCGCCATGCCGGTCGGCGGAGCTTTTCCTTGGCCGCACGCTCAGACTCTGTGAGCTGGCTGCAGGTGCCTGCGTAGATGATGCGTCCGTCGCTGGTGTGAGGCGCTTCGGCGGCATGCAGCTCACCGCGGCTGCAGAAGCAGGGATAGACGAGGTCTGCCTGCCGTAGCTTATCGAAGTAGTGCGCATAAATATCGCTGCGCCTGCTTTGAAAATATGCATCGCTGTCTGCGCTGACGTACGCGCCCTTGTCCCATGTCAGTCCCAGCCATTCCAGCTCACGCGCCAATGCATCGGCTTTGGCGAGACTGCAGCGCTGGGGGTCGAGGTCTTCGATGCGCAGGACGATTTTGCCGCCGCTCTTTTTGGCGTAGAGCCATGCCAGCAGGCTGCAGAAGACGTTGCCCAGATGCAGAAAGCCGCTGGGCGTGGGCGCGAAGCGCCCGACTAAGGGTGCTTCGCTCAGCCTGCTCTGTCCACTTTTATGCTGCGCCTTCGACATCAACATCAACCTGCCTTCAAAAATAAAAAATAACGTAGCCGTTCACTAGAACACTATTTCCATTATATCACATATTTGGAAGCAGATACTAGTATAAATCGGCTTATTGACCGCAAATTTTCGGCTGCGGCAGGGTTAGTCGGCAACGCGCCATTTATCAAAGCAGTGTAAATGATTGCTGTATATCTGTACCCAGCGACCAACGAGCAGGGCAGCAGCTATGGTGCCGATGCCGACGCCGCGCATTTCCTGAAACTGCATGAACGAAAGCAGCAGGCTAATAGCTACGAGCGTGCAATCAAAGCAGTTCTTGATGATGCTGAATTTTATCTTGCTGACGAAGGCGATGACGAGCACGATTCCCTCACCGGCAGCAACAAAAATTTTGGCACGGATGCAGAGAAAAACGCCGAAGGCAAGAATGATGGTGCTGAGCAGGCAGTCGAACCACTTCCAGTACAGCGTTTGCGGCTCAACCCAGCTTAACAGGCTCATGGCAAAATCAATGCCGTTGCCGAAGAAAATCAGCGTCACCAGCTGACCGATAAGCTCACGCCAATAAATTTTGCGCAGCAGCACAGGCTGGGAGAAGATGAACAGCAGATTGAGCACGATGGTTATCTCACCGATGCTCCACGGCATGAACATGCTCATAACCCAAGGCACGCTGGAGATGGGCGAGGTGCCTAGGTCTGCCTTGCAGGAGAGCGCAATGCCGATGGTCATCGCAAAAATGCCGAAGCAAAACATCAGGCAGCGGGGTAATAAATATTGTTTTTTCATGATAGTTACTTCCTTTGAAAAATAAAAAACGCTGCTGTGTCCGGCACAAAAGCGTTATATATTAATTATAGCACATTGCTTTTTCGTCTACAAGAGTGCTGCCTTGCCGCTTATCTGTAAAAAAGCTTCTTTATATCCATGGCGTTTCGATGTATAATATAAAATGACAAAATATAATTTTAGTGAGGTATATTATGCGCTTAAGAAAAAAACCTTGGATTGAAGAAGCTATGAAGGACGTTATGGACGAGTATGTCTTCATGCATGATATTGAAAAATTTAAAGGCCATTGGCAGGAGCTGTTCCCCGGCAAAAAGCTGTGTCTGGAGATTGGCTGCGGCAAGGGACGCTTCACCATCGGTATGGCGGAGCTGAATCCTGATAAGGCGTTCATCGGCATCGAGACGCAGCACGACATCGCTTATTATCCGGCGAAGGCAGCGAAGGACAAAATGCTCGACAACGTGCGTATCATCTGTGCCAACGCTGAGAATCTGCTCGACTGGTTCGAGCCGGGCGAAATCAAGGAGCTGTATCTGAACTTCAGCGACCCGTGGCCGAAGGCACGCCATGCAAAGCGTCGTCTGACGCACCGCGGCTTCCTCGCGAAATATAAGGAGCTTTTGGGCGAGGGCGGACACCTGCGCTTCAAGACCGATAACCGTGCGCTTTTCGATTTCTCTGTCGAGGAGTTCAAGGAGTTCGGCCTGAACATCATCGCTTTGAGCTACGACCTGCACCACTCGGAATATGATAATCCGGTGCAGACAGAATATGAGCAGAAATTCAGTGCGCTGGGCACACCGATTAATTTCTGCGAGGTTGTTTTTTAAGTTTTTTAGGATGTTGTCATGAAGAAACGTTTTCTTATCTGGGATAGTCCGAAGCAGGCCATCATCATGCTGGTGGTGGTGCTGCTTATTATTGGTTCGATAAATGTTTTTAGTGCTACATATATTGATTGTGCAGATCCTCTGGAATATTTCAAGAAGTATTGGCTAAATGTCGTTGTGTCGACGTTTTTTGGTGCTTTGGCTTACGCCATGGGCTACAAAAGAATCATCAACAATGGCTGGATACGTGAATTGTCACTGCTAGGCATTTTGCTTATGCTGGTGGTGCTGTTTTGTAAGCGCCATGATCCGGGCTGGGCGATTAACGGCGCTGTGCGCTGGATTCCGCTGCCGTTTATGTCGCTGCAGCCATCGGAATTTGCGAAGATAGAGGTTATTCTGCTGGCTGCCTATGTGCTCGACAGGATGCGCCGCCAGCAGCAGGTGGTGTCGTTTTTTACGCACAATGCCGAGTTCTGGAAGCTGATCGGCACGACGCTGCTGTTCAGTGGAC
>JAIHZV010000198.1 GCA_022718015.1 Phascolarctobacterium sp.
TGACGAACGAGGACGGCTGGCTGAAGCGCGGCCTGTCGACTGATTACGGCTATTGCAAATTCGCTATCATGAATCCGGAGCTGACCTATACGCTGCCTGCCTACCAGACGGCGAGCGGCTGCACGGATATCATGGTGCATACGCTGGAGCGCTACTTTACCGCACCTTCGACGCAGCAGCTGGCGCTTATCGACGGTATCGCAGAAACACTGCTGCGCAACGTTATGCGCAACGCCAAAATCGCGCTCAGGGAGCCGGAGAATTATGATGCACGCGCCGAGATTATGTGGAGCGGCACGCTTTCGCATAATGATACGACAGGCGACAGAAGCTTTGGCGACTGGTCGTGCCACCAGCTTGAGCATGAGCTGAGCGCGATGTTTGGCGTGGCGCACGGCGCCGGTCTGGCGGCTGTCTGGGGCAGCTGGGCTCGCTATGTGTATAAGGAGAACGAGGGACGCTTCGCGCAGCTGGCAGCGAATGTGTTCAACATTCCTTATAACTTCCGCAAGCCGGAGGCCACGGCGCTGGAGGGCATTGCGGCGATGGAAAGCTTCTTCCGTCATATCGGCATGCCGACGAATATCCATGACCTCATCGGCAAAATGCTCAGTGAGGAAGAAATCAAGACACTGGCCTATAAGTGCAGCTTCATGCAGACGCGCACCATCGGCCAGTTCAAGGTGCTGCAGCTTGAGGATATGGAAAATATCTACAGAATGGCAAAATAGAAAATCTTATAGGTTTTTAGAGAAAGAGTGAGAGTATGCGTGTTGTAGCTTGTGATGATGAGGTTTTATGGTTGGAAAACTTGACACCCATGCTGCAGGAGCTGTGCCAAAAGTATGATTTGCCGCTGGAGCTGAAGCTGTTCACCGACGGTGAGCAGTGCTATGAGTATTTGCTGCATAACGATGCACAGCTGGTGATTATGGATATCTTTCTGGCGCAGGGGACGGGCGTGGAGCTGGTGCGCAGGCTGAGAAAGCAGGGCTTTGGCTTCAAGCTGGTGTTTTTGACCACGAGCAACGAATTTGCCAATGAAAGCTATGAGCTGGCGGCCTCCTATTATCTGCTCAAGCCGCTGCAAAGCGAGCAGCTGGAAAAGGCACTCAGATGCTGCGGCCTGCTGGACAGAGAGGAATATATCGTCTTGGACACAGGCGATGCTCCTGTGCGCATCAGGCCGAAGGATATCGTGGTCGTCGAGGTGCAGGATAAATATTGCTTTATCCATACGCTGGCGCAGACCTTTAAGGTCTACAGCTCGATTAACAAAATCAGCGAAAAGCTGACGCAGAAGTATTTTCTTATGACCTATCGCGGCGTGCTGATCAATATGCAGCATGTGAAGCATATGGACAACAAGTTTTTCCTGATGAGCAACGGCTTTAAGGCGCCAATCCGCGTGCGCGACGGCGCAGCGGTGCGCGGCGCGTATATGGACTGGCTGATGGAGGACTAAACGGCATATAAAAAAGGACTTTCGTTCAGGCGTAATGCCTGGGGCGAAAGTCCTTTGTTTGTGTTTGTCAATATTTGCGCTTCAGCATATCCGCAATGCGCTTTTGCTCCTCAAGCTGGGAGAGAGCCTTTTCGTACAGCAGCATTTGCAGCCTGCTTTGCACAGGCTTCAGCTCAGGCGTGCCGTCGACGCTGTAGACAACCTTGTCGTCCTTGTCGGTGTACAGGCTTTTGAGCAGCGTATATTGCGTGCCGTCGTTGTTATACATATAAATCTGTGTGACCTCGACAGCGGTGCGCAGCTCAGGACGCAGGGACTGCAGCTTGGGCAGGGTTTCCTCGTTGTAATGAAGCTCTGCCTGCACCAAGAGAAACAGCTTGCCGTCATGAGTCAGGGGCTGGATATTATCCTTGTCGATATACAGGTCACCGCTCGTCGTGCTGCCGAGCTTCTCCAGATTTTGCGCTGCGGCAGCGCTTGCGAAGCAAAGCAGAAGCAGGCACAGAAGAAAAATCAGCTTACGCTTCATAGCCGATTATTTCTTTTCTGCAGGAGCCTGTTCTTTGACAGGAATGAAGCTCAGGGTGTTGAGCTTTAAGCTCTTGTCGAAAATGAAGCGGACAATGACAGTTTTTTCTTTGCTGAAGCTGCCAACATATTCTACAACGTCGCCATCGTCAAAGCGGCGGAAGTTGACGAATTTCAAATTCTTCATTTCGCCAAGCTGCGCCTTAACCTGTTTTTGGATAGCAGCGAAGCCCTTTACGCCCATGTTCTTGTCGAGCTCAGGACTCAGGCTGGAGGCAAAGCCGGCATAAGCGGTGGCTGCGTCCGCATTGAGGGAAGCAACGATTTTGTCCGCGGTTTTTTGTTCTTTATTTAAGTCGCCGCCGTCAGCAGCGAAGGCATTGCAAGCGAAAGCAAGAGTGAAGAGCGTGGTTAATAACAAAACTAATTTTTTCATTGTAAAACCTCCAAATAAATAGAAAGTGCAGATCTCTTGCTTTAATAATACTGTTTTTTGCGGAAGAAGTAAAGCAGAAAAAAATATTTTTCTTCAAATGGGGGTGAGGGTGTAAAGATAGTTACAGAGTGTGGGGAGGAGTCGACATCTAGACTTGTGCGTTGCTACCCCTCTGTCAGCTTCGCTGACATCTGCCCCAGGGCACATTCTCTTGCCTTTCGGGCAATTCACCTTGTCCCCTTACAGGGGCGACTAATTCGCAGAACCTCCGTAACGATAGTACGTCGAATAAGCTCTCCCTATCAGGGAGAGATGCCGAGCCTGCGAGGCAGAGAGGGTACTTGACTTCTCTATATTTCTCCTATATACTTAGCTATAGATTCAACCTTTACAACTATATAAGTAGGACCT
>JAIHZV010000199.1 GCA_022718015.1 Phascolarctobacterium sp.
CAGACCGTCCATCGTCGGCATGAAGACATCAAGAATAATCAAGTCATATTTCTTTTGCGCCAAAAGCTTGAGCGCCAAATCGCCGTTGTTAGCAATATCGCAGAGCTGAAAGCCCTTCACCTGGCTCAGATAATGCTCATGGAGCTGAGCGACCATCGGATCATCTTCCACTACTAATACATTTATCATTCTAGTCTTCCTCCTTCTTAATCGGCAGGCGTACGGTAAATATCGTTCCCTCGCCAGGAGCTGATTCTACACTGATCGAGCCGTTAAGACTGTCTATGCTGTGCTTTACAAGATAAAGGCCAAAGCCATGACCGCTTTCGCACTTGCTGCTAAAGCCGCGCTGGAAGATATGCTTGCGTATGCTCTCATCCATTCCCGGACCGGAATCCTCTACGACAATCACAATCTCTCGGTCAAAATCAAGAATTGACAGGTTGACAATGCGTTCACCATCGAAATTCTTCAAAGCATCAAAGGCGTTCTCTATAATATTTCCTGCAATTAGCACAATGTCATGCACCGACGGCACATCCAGCTCACTATGCAGCTCACTTTCCTCCGTCAACGAGAAGTCAATATCCAGCTCGCGACTGCGGCTGATCTTGCCCAGAATAAAGCCGGACAGTGTGATATCCTTCAAGCGGGTAACGACATACGAAACCTCAGACTGACGATTATAGGCAATCTCCTGCGTAAAATTCTTCAGCTCATCATAAGCCTTCATGTCAATAAGGCCCATGATTACGTGCATCTTATTCATAAACTCATGCGTCTGCGCACGCAAGGCTGTTGCGTAGTTCTTGAAGCCGGTCAGCTGATTAGCCATTTCCTCGACTACGGACTTCTTACGGAAGGTCAATACTGCACCAATGATGTTCTTATCCTCCAGCAGCAGCGGTACTGCCGTCAGGATAAATATAGTATTACCAATCTTAACGCTGGCATCGACGAGCGTCTTGCCATCTTTAATAATATCATTAATCGGCAGGCGCTTCAAGACATCACTGGCATTCATGCCCATAATTTCGCTGACATTTTTTATGCCAGCCTGCTGCAGCAGAACGCTGGCCTCCGAATTCACGAGCGTAATACGTCCATTGCTGTTGACGTTGACAATACCCTCGCGCACAGAGTTCAGCAGAATATCACGCTCGCGCAGCATACGCGCAATCTCCTCCGGCTCATAGCCGAAAAGCACGCTCTTAATACGCTTTGCCAGATAAATTGCGCCCCAAATGCCCACGACAAGACCTAAAACGGTCATCAGCAGCAAAAAGAGGACGGAATCTATAGTCGAGTTATTAACAATCTCATCAGAATAGCCGGTAACAATATAGCCGATAACATCGCCACGGTCATTTTTGACAAAGCCTAAAGCTTTATTGGGAATGGCATAGTTATCCTTATAGGAAATCTTGCCGCGGCCGGAATATTGGTCGACAAGCCCTCGCGCACTATGCTCAAAATCAGGCAGATTGCCAGGATTGTAAAGCACACGCAGATTATGGCTCTTATCGTAAATTGCTACGCCAGCCTCGTCAGAATGGTCGACATCATTGACATAATCAGCCATGAACTTGTCAATCTCCGGGCGGATGTAGACGTTCTGCGAAGCCAGACTTTCCTTGATTTCCGATGAATTGCACAAAATCGTGTTAATACTCACAGCGTTAATGCTTACGCGGTCATAGATAACGCGTGCCACCTTCTGCGTTGTAAAAAGCGACGTCGGCAAAAGCGCAACGCACACCACGAGGGAAATCAAAATAACAATCTGCTGCGACAGCGTAAATTTTTTACCAAATTTGTAGTTATTGAAGTTATTAGATTTTCTCCACATCAGCAGGTACCGTCAAGAACTGAATACCCGGGTTGCGATCCAGAATCCAGTTCAGGGACCATTCGTTATTCACGAGAATAACTGGTCTATCCTTTTTATCATAGACAAGCATACCATTATCCAAACCCTTAATATTGTCAATCAGCTTTTTATCCTCTGCGTATACCCAGCGGGCTACGGAATACGGCAGCTGGTTCATCAGCAGCACGGAGCTGTATTCATTGAGTAGGCGGTATTCGAGAACCTCAAGCTGCAGCACGCCGACAACGCCGACGATATAGCTTTCCAGGCCAACGCCCTCCTGACGGAACACCTGAATAGCGCCCTCCTGCGACAGCTGAATAATGCCCTTTTCGAACTGCTTGCGCTTCAGGGAATCCTTCGGCTGTACGCGAGCGAAGATTTCCGGCGGGAATACAGGGAAATCCTCGAACTGCAGCTTCTGCGAAGCATCACTGAGGGAATCGCCGATACCGAAAATACCGGGATCAAAGACACCGATGATGTCACCGGGATATGCTTTTTCTACTATAGTACGCTCTTGCGCCAAAAATTGCTGCGGCTGTGCCAGCTTCACCATCTTACCGGACTGCTTATGATAAACGCTCATGCCTTTTTCAAAAACGCCGGAGCAGATACGCATAAAGGAAATTCTGTCACGGTGAGCAGGGTTCATGTTGGCTTGGATTTTGAAAACAAAAGCCGAGAAATTTTCGTCGCTAGGCTCTACCATTGTACCATCCTGCAGCATTCTTGGCTGTGGCTTAGGAGACAGTTCCAGGAATTTTTCCAAGAAGCTCTGCACACCAAAGTTGGTCATCGCACTACCGAAGAACATCGGTGTCAGCTCGCCTGCGTTCACCTTTTCCATATCAAATTCATCGCCTGCCATATCCAGCAGCTCGATATCATTGCAAAGGTTTTCGTATAATTCATCGCCCAGCAGCTCGCGGATTTTCGGATCATCAAGAGAG
>JAIHZV010000004.1 GCA_022718015.1 Phascolarctobacterium sp.
CGCCTGCAGCTCTGCGATAGCCTTAGCGCTCGTCGCCGCTGCCGGGTCAATCACCTTCACGCCAGCGCCAAGCGCCGCCTCCAGCTGCTCGCGGATGAACGGAAAATGCGTGCAGCCCAAAAGCAGCGCATCAATGCCGGCCTGCTTGAGCGGTGCCGCATACTCGGCAATTGCGTCCTGCAGCTCCGCGCTGTCGAACTGCTCGCCTTCGATCAGCGGCACAAAGAGCGGGCAGGCCAGCGGATAAACCTCAACCGTACTGTCAGCAGCGAGCAGTGCCCTTTTGTGCGCCTCGGTGCCGATGGTAAACTGCGTCGCGATGACGCCGATTTTTTTCTTCTTGCTGGCTTGCAGCAGCAGCTCCTCGCCCTTCGACATGCCGACAACAGAAAATTCGTGCTCGCCTCTCAGACTGTCCACGCCCAGCATCGTCAGCGTGTTGCAGGCAATAACAATCTGCTTCACGTTCTGCGCCGCCAGCCAGTCAATAATCTCGCCCACAAAGCCACGGATTTCCTTCTCTGTGCGCGTGCCATAGGGCGTGCGCGCCGTATCGCCAACGTAAATAAAGTTCTCGTGCGGCAGCAGCTGATGCAGACACTTCAGCACGGATAAGCCGCCCACGCCGGAATCCAGCACACCAATTGGTTGTTGTTTATTCATAAAAAAAGCCCCTCTCGATTTTTATTCTTTAATAAGTCAATTATAACACTGAAAGAGGTTTACGTATATAACAAAATAAGGATATCTAAATTGACATCCTTATTTTTGTTCTACAGTTTTCAATTGAAGAAGGTTGCTAAGCACCCCTCAGTCGCCTCCGGCGACAGCTCCCCTGAAGGGGAGCCTCCATGCCTCAGCCTGCCGTCAGCCCTCCGTCGACCGTCACCACGCTGCCCGTCATAAAGCTGTTCGCCGGCGACGCGAGGCTGCACACAACGTGCGCCACCTCGCCAGCCGTCGCTACGCGCTGCAGCGGATAGGCCGCCGCCATATCTGCCAGCGTATAGCCGCCGTCGGCATCCACAAGCTGCTTTGCCAAAAGCGGCGTATCCACATCTGCCGGGCAGACGCAGTTCACGCGCACGCTCGGCGCCAAATCCAGCGCCAGCGCCCGCGTAAACGCCACCACTGCGCCCTTCGACGCGCAGTAAAGCGCACAGCCATAGTTGCCGCTGACCGCAGCGTCCGAAGCAATATTCACCACACAGCTGCCGCTGCGCAGATAAGGCAGCGCTGCCTGCGTCAAAAGCATCGTGCCCTTGACGTTCACGCCCAGCATCGCGTCAAAATCCTCCTCCGTGAGCTGTTCTAAGCGCTGCTCCTTATAGACACCGGCGCTGTTGACGAGGATATGCACCTGCAGCTCTCGTCCCTCGCGCTCTGCCACCTGCGCCAGCGCCGCTTTGCACTGCGCCTGACTGCTCACGTCGCAGGCGAGATACTGCGCCTCTGCGCCCGTCTGCTCCTTGAGATAGCGCAGCGCCTCCGCACCGCGCTTAGCGCTGCGCCCCAAAATATACACACGCGCACCATCTGCCAGCAGACGGCGTGCTGTTTCCAGTCCAATGCCCGAGGTGCCGCCGCTGATAACAGCGCACAATCCCTCACAGCCATAGCTCAAATTTTTACTCATCGATTATCACCCCTGCTCCTGCTTCATTTTCGGCGGCAAAACCACCGTTATCGTCGTGCCCTCGCCAACCTTGCTCGTTAGCTCCAGCTCCATATCATGACGCTGCGCAATCTGCTTGGCAATTGCCAAGCCCAGACCGCTGCCGCTCTTGTTATGCTCATTGCGCGCCTTATAGAAGCGGTCGAAGGCGTGCGGCACATCCTCCGGCTTAATACCGCAGCCGTGGTCAATAATTTTGAGCCGATTGCCCTCCAGCTCCAGCCTCAGCTCACCGCCCTCAGGCGAAAACTTAATGCTGTTATGCAAGAAAACCATCAGCATCTGGCGCAGACGGCCATAATCGCCGTTCAGCATATAGCAGTCCTCGTCCACGCTGCTCGTAATCTGCAGCCTTTTCTCTGCGCCCAGCTGTCTGCTGCTGCGCACAGCGTCGTGGATAACATCCACCATATTCAGCGGCGCCTTTTCTATCGGAAAATCTGTATTCTGCAAACGCGACAAATCAAGCAAATCGTTAATCAGGCGCTGCAAAAACAGGCTCTCCTTATACATCTGCTCATGGAATTCCTGCACATCCTCCTGCTCAGTCACCACGCCATCGCGCAGGGCCTCCAGACTGCCGCGAATAACCGTCACCGGCGTGCGCAGCTCATGTGAAATATTAGCAATAAACTCACGGCGCAGCTTCTCCAGCTTTTGGCTTTCCTCATCCGCCAGCTGCAAACGCCCTGCCAGCTCGTCCAGCGTGCGTGCCAGCTCACCGATTTCGTCCTGCTGGCTGATATTGCTGCGTGCGCTGTAATCGCGCTCCGCCAAATGCTCAGCGACATTCTTCATAACATTTAGCGGCTTCGTAAAGCGCCAGCTGAACAGCACTGCCAGCAGCATGCCCAATACCGCTGCGACCAAAAGGCTGACGAACAGAATGCGCAGCCCCTCCCACACGGCCTCCCGCAGGCCTTCAACAGGCGAATGCAGTAGCAGCACAGCCTTTATCTGACCGTTTTCACCATACACAGGCTGGCCAACCGTCAGCATAATACCGTCAAGCATCGGATTATATTCCTCTAAGACGAAGCTCTTCCCTTGAAAACAGCGCTCCACCTTTTCCTTCACCTGCGGCGGCATTCTGTCATAGGCCTCCTTAGGCGTTTTGGGCGGACCGCTGAAGCTTGGCGGCTCAGGCATATCACCAATGCCAAAGAAGCTGCTGTGATGCGATTTCGGCTTATACGCCCGACGCATTCTTTCCTTATTCACGGTCAGATTACGCTCGCTGTCAACCACCCAGACAAATTCCTGCGTCACGTTATCCAGATAAGTTATAAACTTGC
Organism: Phascolarctobacterium sp.; assembly: GCA_022718015.1. Classification (GTDB taxonomy): domain Bacteria; phylum Bacillota; class Negativicutes; order Acidaminococcales; family Acidaminococcaceae; genus Phascolarctobacterium_A. Next base: position 2,971 of record JAIHZV010000004.1, read on the forward strand.
TGTTGGCAATGCCTGCTCCATGGCGCTGCTCCATACGGCTCATATTATCGCTGAGGACATCAGCGATTTTTTCTGCACGCACGCGCATCTCCTGCTTTTTGATATCCACCGTGTGCTCCTTGAAGAACTGGTAGAACACGCCGCCGATAATCAAAGCAAAGACAACAAGCACCGTCGAAAAATACAGCGTGAGCTTTAAAGCTATTTTGTTTTTCATTCCTTATGTCCCTCAAAGCGGTAGCCAACACCCCAAATGGTCTTGATTTCCCATAACGGATGGGCAAACTTATCTAATTTGGCACGCAAGCGCTTGATATGCGAATCAACGGTGCGACTGTCGCCAAAATAATCAATGCCCCAGATGCTGTCCAGCAGATTATCGCGGCTGAACACCTTCGTGGAGTTTTTCGCCAGCGTCCAGAGCAGCTCGATTTCCTTCTTCGTCAGCTGCACGTCCTCTCCGTCAATCTGCACGCTATATTTATCAAGATTGATGAAAAGGTTGGCATAGGTCAGCGTCTGCCCCGTGCTCTCCTCGCTCTCCTGCGGCCCGATGCGACGCAGCACGGCACGCACACGCGCCATAACCTCCGGCGCACTGAACGGCTTGATAACGTAATCATCAGCACCGATGTCCAGTCCCATAATCTTATCGTAATCCTCACCGCGCGCCGTAATCATAATAATCGGCACCATCGACTGCTGGCGCAGGCGGCGGCAAACCTCAAAGCCGTCCACCTCCGGCATCATCACGTCGAGCAGCACCATCGCCAGCTCGCCGGAGTGCTGCGCAAATTTTTCCAGCGCCTCCTTGCCGTCAAGCGCCACGACGGGCTCCAGGCCCTCCTTCTTCGCATAGCTCGAAAGAATCAGCGTTATTTGTTTATTATCATCAGCAATGAGAATCTTTTTCATGTCCTGCCTCCTGACCTTCGTTTTTATCTTATTATATATTATTTTACAGCACAGTTGTGTTAAAATCATGTCACAAAAAAAGATATTTTTTCCGCAAAAATTGCGCTTAAAAACATAAAAATGACATAATCCTCCGCTACAATATAGTCAAAGCTAAGGAACACCAACCAACTAAGCTTGTAAAATCAATCTCATTCATAAAGGAGGAAATATTAAGCAACCAATTATATAGATAAAAGTGTATATTAGTGATATAATGTGTTTGTGGAGGACTTAAGCCATGAATATATCAAATATCACTAATTACAAGCCAAAAGAGTTTGCCGAACTGCTCAACGTAACAGTAAAAACACTGCAACGCTGGGACAGGGAAAAAACTCTTGTAGCAAAAAGAACCCCGACTAATCGAAGATACTATACTTACGACCAGTATTTACAGTTCAAGGGAATAGGCAGAGACGCAGATTTCCGTAAGATTGTCATCTATACAAGGGTATCGACCAGAAATCAAGCTGACAATTTGGAGAACCAGGTTGATTTTTTACAAAACTATGTGAACGCCAAAGGCTTAATTGTTGATGAAGTTATCCGTGATTATGGAAGCGGATTGAACTATAATCGAAAGAAATGGAATCAGCTGCTTGGTGAAGTCATGGAAAACAAAGTAAAAATGATATTTGTATCTCACAAAGACAGGTTCGTCAGATTCGGTTTTGACTGGTTTGAAAAATTCTGTAACAAATTCAATGTTGAAATAGTGGTTGTGAAAAACGATAAACTATCACCGCATGAGGAATTAGTTCAGGACATAGTAAGTATACTCCATGTTTTTTCATGCAGGCTGTATGGACTGCGTAAATACAAAAAACAAATAGAAGGGGATGAGACCATTGCTAAAGGCATTCAAGACAGAAATAGCACCGACTAGAGAGCAGAAACAAAAGATAATACGCTCAATAGGTATAGCAAGATTTTTATATAACCAATACATTGCTTATAATAAAAAGTTATATAAAATGTATCAGCGAGGTTTATTAGATATAAATCAGAAACATTTTATATCTGCTAATGACTTTGATAAATATGTAAACCATAATCTGAAGTTGAAATTGCCGTGGATTGACGAATGTGGTTCTAAAGCGCGAAAGAAAGCGCAAGTCAATGCCGAAGCAGCGTTCAAGAAGTTTTTCAAAGGCGAAGCCGGCTTCCCGAGGTTCAAGAAGAAATCTAAGCAAGATGTAAAGCTATATTTTCCTAAAAATAATAAAGGTGATTGGACGATATGGCGGCATAAGCTAATGATACCTACGTTAAAACAGGTTAAGCTAAAAGAATTTGGCTACTTACCGGTAGGTGCTAAAGTCACTAACGGCACAGTATCTTATGAGGCTGGCAGGTTCTATATTTCTGTCGTGATAGATATTGATGAAAACTCCAAGTACAACAAGGATTTGGAAACTTCATATCGTACAACAACCAAAGGCATTGGTATAGATTTAGGCATCAAAGAATTGGCTATTGTAAGCAATGGCAAAATATTTAAAAATATCAACAAAAGTTCAAAAATCAAGAAACTTGAGAAACGGCTTCGGAGAGAGCAGAGACGCCTTAGCCGTAAATATGAGTCTAAGAAAAAGAAAGGTGGTAAGACTGCTACTGTCTCTGCAAACATAGAAAAGCAAAAGTTAAAGGTACAAAAACTTCATCGTCGCATTAATGAAATCCGTGAAGATTATGAAAACAAAGTCATCCATGAAATTGTAAAGCAAAAACCAAGCTTTATTACTGTGGAGGACTTGAATGTCAAAGGCATGATGAAGAACAGGCATCTGGCAAAAGCTGTGGCAGCACAAAGATTTAATTACCTGCTGACTAAGCTGAAACGCAAAGCAGAAATCATTGGCATAGAAATGCGTGTTGTTGACAGATTTTATCCAAGTTCTAAAACTTGTCATTTTTGTGGGCATATCCATAAAGGTATGAAACTCAAAGACCGTATATATATTTGTCCTGAATGTGGCTATACACAAGATAGGGATTTCAATGCTTCACTAAATTTGCGGGATGTCAAAGAATATCGGGTAGCTTAATAACAAAAGGCCCGATATATGTACCGATGGCTAGTCGGGAATTTACGCCTTCGGAGTGCTATACAAACGCTAGTAGCTTGTCTTTCAAGGCAGCGAGAGCGAGTACGATGAACAAGGAATATTTCTAAGGCATAAACACTTTTGTCTATGTTTTTAGTAGCAGTGACAACATATGAAGATGAACCTCAAAAAGATTCTCATAGCCGGAGCTGTTTTGACCGCTCTCTGCGCCAACGCTTTCGCTGCGGAGGAAGCGCAGGCACCTCAGCCGACCATGAAGGACAGAGTGGCAGCCATCCTACATCATGAGGACGAGCGCCCCTGCCCGCCTCAAGGCGAGTTCCGCGGCAGACATCATCGCGGCCCGCGACTCACGGACGAGCAGCGTGCTGAACGCCAAAGGCTGCATGAAAATTGGAAAAGCATGACTCCCGAGCAGCGTGAAAAGGCTATAGAAAAAATCCGCACGGAGCGCAAGGAGGCGCATGACAAATACGCGAAGGAAAGCATGAAGAAGCTCACCCCAGAGCAAAAAGCAGAGGTTGAGCAGTTCATCAAGGAGGAGCAGGCACAGCGCACCGAACGCAAAGCGCGTCTTGAAAAAATGACGCCTGAGCAGCGTGAAGCTGTCCGCGCTAACAGACCGCTGCCGCAAAAGCCGCCCAAAGGCTTTGCTAAGCATCACAGGGGCGAATTTCGCGGCTATGGACCGCATAACGGTCCCCATCATCCAGGCGAATTTCCGCCACCCGCACCTCAAGCAGAGCAGGATTGATTAGCTAATCCTCTTTATCTTAATTAAATCATAAACTAATAAAGCACAAAACCTTTTCTTAAATTACTCATACTCACTTACTCATCAAAAAAATCAGCACGTCTGTCGGCAAGCAGGCGTGCTGTTTCTTTGCATAAAAAAAGAACCGGCCTTGCACCAGTCCTAATAAATTTTATCCCGAGAACGCAAAAAGCACTCGCTTGCCGTCGAGTGCCTTTTACGTTTTTTGATGAGTATGAGTATATCATGAAGCGAAGTCAAGTTCTTGACTAAACTTTATGTATATGATACTCTATTTTTATCGAAATGACCAGACACAAAATTTAAATTTAGTACGCTAATGAACACTTTTAAAATTTTGTACAGAATTTATGAAAGGAGCCGTCCCATGGACAGAAGACAAGCACGGACAAGACAAGCAATTATTGATGCCTTTGTAACTCTGCTGGACAAATCCAGCTACGAAAAAATCAGCGTAAAAGAAATTATTGACACCGCCAACGTTGGCCGCAGTACATTTTACAGCCATTTTGAAACGAAGGATGATTTGGCCTGTCAGATTTGCAACAATCTCTTCGAGCATATCTTCAGTCATGTAATCCCGCCCTGCTCCACGCATAACTTCTCTGAGGTAGAGCCCTGCGCCGAAACGCGCATCACGCATATTCTTTATCATCTGCGTGACAAGCGCAAATATTATATAGGCATCATCAGACACGAGGACGGAGCACTTTTCCTGCATTTTTTCCGAGATTTTATGATGAAAAGAATCTCGATTAAGGCTACCGGCGTCTATCAGGAGATGATTCAAAGCATGCCCGAGGACTTTATGGTCAACAGTCTGGCCAGCAGCTTCATCGGCATGGTTCATTGGTGGCTGAAGGACAATATGCAGACGCAGCCGGAAACTGTGGCAAAATATTATATGACGCTGATAAATCCGGCTATCGCTGAATTTGAAGCCAAGGAATAACATAACAAAAAGGCTGTCGCAGCACTTTCTTATCGACGAAGAAGGCGCTAAGGCGACAGCCCTTATTTTTTAGATATATTTAATCCAGAACGGATAGGTGCTCAGCACCACTACCAAAAGCAGCACGAAGATGTCGCCCACGCCTAACGGCTCGGACGGCATATTTTTATAGGTATTGCTGCCGAAGCCCTTAAGCTCCATAGACAGCGCCAGCGTTTCCGACTTCGCTACTGCACGCATAACCAGCGGACGGATGACAACAAGATAAGCAAAGAAGCGCTTAAACACATTACCACGGTTGGAATAGCCGCGGCAGCTTTGCGCGTCCAGCGTAATCGCACTGTCCGTCAAAAAGTTCGGCACAAAGCGCAGCGCCGTCGTCAGCATGAAGGCATATTCGCACGGCATATGGAAGCGGTCAACCAGCGCCTTGGCGATATCCTGAATGCGGCTGGCAGCCAGAAGGCACAGAAAGGCCATCGTCATAACGAGCATACGCAGGCCGCCAATCAGCGAAACGTCGAGCGGTGAGCCGAACAAAAGCTGCAGCAGCACCATCATGCCCGTGAACACAGCAAGGCCGCCAATCGCTGCCATCGTCATCTTGTCATGCTTGATGTACAAAAGCAGCGCCAGCTCCAGCACAAGAATTGTCGCTACGGCCTCCACCGGCAGAATGAAAACCCATGCCGTTACTGCCAGCGTAACAATAATCTGAGTAAAGGCGGTCAATTTCATCTTGCCACCTCCTTAGCCGTAACCTTGGCGCAGAACTCCGCCGGAGTCGCTGCATCAATGCCGACCATCGAAGCAAGAGAAGCTACAGTCGGACGACGCAGGCCCCAGCGCTCAACCGGCTGGCTGCCGTCGAACAGCTCACGCGGCGTGCCGTCGAAAACCTTCTTGCCGTAGTGCAGCACAATGGCACGCTTAGCATAGCGGCGCACAATATCCATATCATGAGAAATCAGCATAATCGTAATGCCGCGTTCCTCGTTGATGGCCTGCAGATAGCTCATCATGCCTTCCTTCTCCAGCGCGTCCTGACCGTTGGTAATCTCGTCCAGAATCAGCGTGCGCGGATTGAGCGCCAGCGCCGCAGCAACGCCAAGGCGGCGCTTTTGGCCGAAGGACAAAAGACGCGGATATTCCTTTTGCAGCTCCGTCAGTCCCATTGCCTCCAAAGCTTCGTTCACCTGACGCTTAATCGTTTCCTCGGTCAGCTTCTTGGCACGCGGGCCGTAAGCAACCTCGTCGAAAACCGTATCCTCGAGAATCTGCAAATCAGGGTTTTGGAATACATAACCGATTTTATCAGCCAGATCAGCAGGCTCATAATTAATAATATCCTCGCCGTCGACAAGAATCTCGCCGCTACGCGGATGGCAGAGCGCCATGAATAAACGGCTCAGCGTCGTCTTGCCGCTGCCGTTGTGACCAAGCAGCGCCACGAACTCGCCGTCATTAATTTTGCAGTCTATATCCTTGATTACAGACTGACCACGAGTATAAGCAAAATTGACATTCTTCGCTTCCAGCATTAGTCAGCCCTCCCTTCAGCTACAATACCATAGGTCTGGAAATCAAGCAGCGCGTCCTCTTCACTGCGCCAGTCGCCAAGGTCCACCCCCAGCTTTTCCTCGAGCCCCAGCTTCACCTGCCACAGCGCAGGCAGCAGCGGACGCAGCTCAGGATCCTCATACATCTTCGGTGCAGCAGCCTCAAAACGGTCAGCCGCCACCAGCTCGCCCTGCTTGAGCACCAACATATCCGTCACATAGGGCAGCAGATAATCAACGCGATGCTCGACAGCGATAATCGTCGTGCCATAGCGCTGGTGAATATCGTTGACCAGCTTATACAAGGATTGCGCACCGTCGGGGTCCATCGCCGAAACAGGCTCGTCCAGCACGATAATATCAGGATGCACAGCAAGCGTTGCTGCCAAAAGCAGACGCTGACGCTGACCGCCGCTGAGCTCGTCGAGCTGATAGCTTTCGCGTCCCGGCAGGCCAACATCCTCCAGCGCCTTGCGTGTGCGCTCGGCAACCTCCTCCGGAGCAAAGCCGTGATTGAGCAGGCTGAAGGCAATCTCTTCACCCGCAGTCAGCGAAACGAGCTGGCTTTCATAGTCCTCCATGATGAAGCCTACGCGCATCGCCAGGTCACTGACACGCTTTCCCTGAGTGCTTTCGCCGTGAATCTGCACATCACCGCTATAGCGGCCGCCCATATAGAAGGGAATGATACCCGTCAACGCCTTGCACAGCGTCGTCTTGCCTGCGCCGCTCGGACCGGTCAGCACGGTGAAGCTGCCTTTTTTTACAGCAAAGCTGATGTCGCGCAGCACCAGGTCAGACTTTTTATAAGCAAAATAAAAATTTTCTACATTAACAACGTTTTCCATTATTTCTCATCCTCCTGAACATAGAACAGCTTCCGCACGGGAGCGTACAGGAAGAAGGTAATCAAACCGTTGAGCACTGCGATAATCGCTACTACTGGCAGCATAGCATAAATCCATACGTGCAGCGGCAGACCAAGAATTAATTTCAAAATAAAGGTAAAGATACCGCCGCTCGCCATCGTCGCCATAAAGCCGGTGATAAACGGACGCAGCTTCCATTCGCCGATGCCGACCTTGAACATCGCCTCTACCAGCACGCAGCAGAGCGTCGCGCCTGCCAGCTCGCTCGCAATATTGCCCAGCGGGAAGGCCGACTTCGAGGAAGGCACCAGCGTCAGACCGGCGATAAAGCCAATGCCGATAGCCTGCGACAGCTTCGGACGCGTCAGGTTAATGACAATAGAATACATGGCAATCGTCCAGTTCGGCGTAACGCCGCCAACGTTCGGGCTTACAGTATGCAGGATAATGCCAATAGCCAAAAGCATAGCCGTAATTGCAACCCAGCGGTAGCCGTCCTGCATCGGCTCCACCTCGATAAGCTGCGGCACAGGCTTGTTATTTTTCTCATCCATGAATAATTACACCTCTCTCCACAATAGTGTAAGAAAATAATATGTTATCATTATACTATATTAAAGGATTTTTGTAATGTCTTCTGCAAGAAAAAGTATGTAAAAAGAAAAGCGCAGGCGATTTTGTTACAAAGGTAACTAAAAAGCATCTGCTACGCTCCAAGCATAACAGATGCTTTACAATATAGTTTACGCTCTCTTGCCGCCAAGCTCACGCAGAAGCTCCTCCGGCGTAATGCTGTGATAAGCAAGCAGCACCAGACAATGATACCACAGGTCTGCCATTTCGTGCAGCACCTTCTCCTTCTCGCCGTTCTTCGAGGCGATAATGGTATTAGTAATCTCGCCGCCCAGCTTCTTCAGCAGCTTATCCTGGTCGCCGCTCAGTAAAAACTTCAGCTCCGTGTCCTCCGCCTGACGCTTGTACAAAATCAGACGATAAAGCTCGCTGATGATTCCCGGCAGGCCTTCGACCTCCGGCACAGGCAGATTTGCCGCGTGCCACAGCGGATTATGGAAGCAGGAGTATTCGCCGGTATGGCAGGCCACGCCCTGCTGCTCCACCTTTACGAGCAGCGCGTCTCCGTCGCAGTCGTAGAACAGCTCCACAACCTTTTGCAGATTACCGCTCGTCGCGCCCTTGTTCCACAGCTCCTGACGGCTGCGGCTCCAGAACCAGGTATAGCCTGTTTCCAAAGTTTTGAGTAAAGACTCCTCATTCATGTACGCCAGCATAACAACATCATTCGTGCGCACATCGACGACAACAGCAGGCACCAGTCCTCTGCTGTCAAATTTAATTTTAGAAATATCTATCTGCATTATAACCTCACCTCTATACCACGAGAACGCAGATATTCCTTCACCTGCTTAATAGTGAAGGTTTTATAGTGAAAAACAGAGGCCGCCAGCACAGCGTCAGCGCCGCCTTCTGTCAACACATCATAGAAATCCTCCAGCTTGCCTGCACCGCCGCTGGCGATAACAGGCACATTTACTGCACTGCTCACGGCCTTCGTCAGCGCAATGTCATAGCCGTTTTTTGTGCCATCAGCATCCATGCTCGTGAGCAAAATCTCGCCAGCGCCCAGCGCCACGCCCTGCTTTGCCCATTCCACAGCGTCGAGTCCCGTCGGCTTACGTCCGCCCTGCACATAAACCTCCCACTTATTTTCGCCGCATTTGCGCGCGTCGATAGCGAGAACTATGCACTGGTTGCCAAAAAGTCTGGCACCATCAGCGATAAGCTGCGGATTTTTTACCGCCGCCGAGTTCAACGAGGTTTTGTCAGCACCGGCACGCAGAGCGTTTTTGATATCCTCCACACTGCTGATGCCGCCGCCGACGGTCAGCGGCATAAAAACCTTCGCCGCTGTCTTGCTGATAACATCGAGCATCGCCTTGCGCTCCTCAAAGGTCGCTGTGATATCAAGAAAAACAAGCTCATCCGCACCCTCGGCATCATAGGCCGCAGCGCGCTCCACCGGGTCCCCGGCATCACGCAGGCCGACAAAGTTCGTGCCCTTGACGACACGTCCTTCCTTAACATCCAGACAAGGAATAATTCTCTTTGTAAGCATCTTATTCCTCCTTTGCCGCAGCAATTTTTAAGGCCTCAGGCAGATTAACAGCACCAGTATAAATTGCCTTGCCGATAATGCAGCCTGCCACGCCGTCCTTCTCGAAGCTTTTCACATTGCGGATGTCATCGAGCGAGGCCACGCCGCCGCTGGCGATAATCGGTACGCCGCACGCCCGCGCCAGCGCTGCTGTCGCTTCGGCATTGACGCCGCTGAGCATACCATCACGGCTGATGTCTGTAAAAATAATCGTCGCCACGCCATAGTCCGCCATGCGCTTCGCCAGCTCGGTCGCGGCAACGCCGCTGCCCTCGCCCCAGCCCTCGATAGCAACATCGCCGTTTTTTGCATCAATGCCCACTGCGATATGCCCCGGGTACTTGACGCAGGCCTCCTTGACCAGCTCAGGCTTCTTCACTGCCGCACTACCCAGAATCAAACGCTCCACGCCCAGCTCCAGCAGCTTCTCTACAGCCTGCATATTGCGGATACCGCCGCCAAGCTCCACAGGAATTTTCACAGTCTGCAGAATGCGTTCAATAACAGGCAGATTCTTGCCTTCACCAGCCAGCGCGCCGTCAAGGTCAACAAGGTGCAGCCATTCGGCACCGCAGGCCGCCCATTTGGCAGCCATCTCCGCCGGGTCGTCAGCGAAAACTGTTTCGGCATCGAAGCGCCCCTCTGTCAGACGCACGCAGCGACCGCCACGGATATCTATTGCAGGATATATAATCATAATTTTCCCCTCATAACTCTACAAAATTTTTCAGCAGCCTCATGCCGACGCTGCTCGACTTCTCCGGATGGAACTGAAAGGCCTGCACATTGCCACGTCCGACGGACGCTGTAACCTCCATGCCGTAATCACAAACCGAGGTAATAATGCTGCTATCCTCCGGCTCCGCATGAAAGCTGTGGACGAAGTAAACATATTCGCCCTCCGCCCCCTCTAAAAGCGGCGATGGACTGCGCAGCTCCAGCTTATTCCAGCCCATATGCGGAATCTTCAGCTCTGTACGCAGCAGCTTGACCTGTCCTTTGAAGAAGCCCAAGCCCTTCACGCCCGGTGCCTCGTCGCTGCCCTCAAACAAAAGCTGCATGCCCAGACAAATGCCGAGGAACGGCTTGCCGCTCTTCAGGCTATCCATAATTACAGGAATCAGCCCCGATCGTTCAAGATTCGTCATGCAGTCTCCAAAGGCACCAACGCCCGGCAGCAGAATTTTTTCAGCCTGCGCAATCACCGCTGCATCGCTCGTCACAACAGGCTCCGCACCTATCGCCTTCAGCGCATTCTGCACGCTATACAGATTGCCCATGCCGTAGTCTATAATTGTTATTTTTTTGCTCATAATGTACCCTTACTACTCATAACCCCATGCACCCTGCTATCAATACTCCACGCCTCTGCCAGCGCTCTCGCAAAGCCCTTGAACATCGCCTCGATAATGTGATGCGTGTTCTTGCCTGAAAGCACGCGGATATGCAGCGTCAGTCCTGCCTGCATAGCCACAGCGCGGAAAAATTCCTCTGTCATCTCGGCATCATAAATGCCCAACTGCACCTTCGGAATATCAGCGTCAAAAACGAGGTAGGCGCGGCCGCTGAAGTCCAGGCACACCTGCACCAGCGCCTCATCCATCGGCAAAAAGCAGTTGCCATAGCGGTGAATGCCTGCCTTATCGCCAATGGCCTCCTTGAGCGCCTGTCCCAGCACGATGCCGCAATCCTCAACGGTATGGTGGCTGTCCACATCAAGGTCACCCTTCGCCTGCACCGTGAGGTCACTGAAGCTGTGCTTCGCCAAGAGCGTCAGCATATGGTCTAAAAAGCCGATGCCTGTATTGATTTCGCAGCTACCGCTGCCATCAAGATTCCATTCCACGCTCACGCCTGTTTCCAGCGTTTTGCGTTCTACTGCAGCGCTTCTCATGCCTTAACCTCCGCACATAGTGCCTGCAGCTTGCTGATAAGCTGCTCGTTTTCCTCCGGCAGGCCGACGGTGATACGCAGGCAGCCGGTGAGTACAGGATGTGTCGTAAAATCACGCACAAGGATGCTGTTTTCCATGTAATATTTAAAAATCAGCTTGCCGCTGGCAGCCTGCTCCGCAAGACTGTCCTTGTACTTAGCATTATAGGCCTGCGCCAGCTGCTGCATCAGCTCGCCCTCAGCGCGGAAGGTGACAAAGTTTGTCGCCGTCGGCCACACGCGGAAGCCTAAGGCCTTAAACGCTGCAACCATTTTATCACGCTCAGCACGGATTTCACGGATACGTTCCTTATATAAATTTTTATTTTCGTAAACAGTTTTCGCCACCATCAGCGTATAAGCATTAACATGGTAGGGCAGCAGTGCCTTGCCCAGCTGACGCGTGAGGCCGATAGCGCCCACTGCATAACCGCAGCGCAAGCCTGCAAGTCCATAAGCCTTCGAGAAGGTGCGGAACACCAGCAGGTTGCTATAACGGCCCAAAAGACTCAGCGTCGAGCCAGCTACAAGCCACAGCTTATTCAGCGGACGCATATCGTTCGGCGCTAGCTCCTTGCCATCGGCAAACTCCATATAAGCCTCGTCCATAATTACCGGACAGCTGACGTTAGCCAAGATTTTTCCCATATCCTTGAGGCTGTTGTAATTGCCTGTCGGATTGTTTGGATTGCAGATAATCAGCAGCGACGGCTGCTGCTCCTTGCAAAAGCTAATAACAGCATCTGCATCAACATAGCCCTCCTCTGTCAGCGGATAGCGTATCTCCTCACTGTCGGAAAGAGCAGCGTACTCGCCATACATGGAAAACGAGGGCCAGGGCACAGCGATTTTTTTGCCCGGACCGCCGAACACATAGCAGGCCTTCTCCAGCAGCTCACTCGAGCCGTTGCCCACCTTCACGCAGTCTATATCAACATCGAGCTCCTTGGCGATAACCTCGCACAGGTTCTCGGCCTTCATCGGCGGATAGCGGTTGAAGGGGAAGCGTGCAGTGCGCGCCACAACCTTCGCCGTAATCTCCTCCGGCAGCGGATAATTGCTTTCGTTGGCGTTCACAATCACGTCAGCGGCCACGCTCTCCACTGCATATTCCTCCATCGCCTCAATACTTTGGCGTACAGCAAACTCGGTCATTATTTCTTTTCC
>JAIHZV010000200.1 GCA_022718015.1 Phascolarctobacterium sp.
GGCGCTGACCCGAAAGCAGTTCTGATGGCTATCGCTGTTGCAGCATCCTGCGCATTCGCAACTCCGGTAGGTACGCCTCCGAACACCCTGGTGCTTGGCCCTGGCGGATACAAATTCATCGACTACGTTAAAGCTGGTACTGGCTTAGTTGTAGTAGCTTTCATCGTATCCCTGATCGTTATTCCGATGGTATGGCCGTTCTTCCCTGGCAAATAAAATGCTAGCTTAGTTGGCTGACAACAAAAAATTATCCCCGTCACGCAAGTGGCGGGGATTTTTATTTTCTGTAAGGAAACGCTTTTTTAACCTATATTTAATTCCTGCTTCAGTGCTTCCTGTAAAATTTTGGAGAAGTTAAGGTGCTTGGCGATGGCGGCATCGTTGAGCCATTTGGGAATGGTGAGCGTCTTTTTTACTGCTTTGGTAAAATGTTCTTTGGCATAAAGCTCGACGTCAACACTGACAATATTAACGAAGGCCTCAGCGTAATCATTGTATTCAACGTTGATATCAATTTCATTTAAAGCTGAAGGTGGCGCAACCTTTTCGTTGCTTAATTTTGCTTCGTAGAGATAGCCTGCAAGGCAGTCTACAGCCATGCTCATGGCCTCCTGCAGACTGCTTCCGCAGGTTGCTAGATGATTTAAATCGGGGAAAATAACAGTATATTGACCGTCATGTTCTTTGTAAAAGCAGGCAGGATAAATTGCTAACATAAAATCACCCTTTCTTTATATCTATACCAGCTTGTTTTAAAATAGCTTTCACTGTACCTAGAGGAATATCGCCCTTGTGATTAGGTACAGTGACTTTGTTTGTTCGTTGCGTGTGCACGTAATAAAAATGTGAACCTCGTGTAGCATGTAAGGTCCAGCCAGCACGCTTGAGAAGTTTTTCAAGCTCTTTGAAGGTCATCATAAACTCCTTTCTTAATTATAACATTTTATACGTATCTATACAATACGTGTTAGGCTGCGTAATAAAAAAAGGAGTATTGCAGTTGGTACTACAATACTCCAAAGAGAACGACAACAATATTTTATTAGCTATATTATAGCATAAGAATGGGTGAACATGATAGCTTCACAAAAATTTTATAGATTGTCTTATTTCTTCACTTCCACATCAACCTCAAATAAGCGCTTCCAGGGGAAGCTGAGCTTGAATTTTGTGCCCTTGGTGAAGCTGTATTTGTCGACGAGCGTTTGGCAATTATACGTAATGGCCTGCAAGACAGGCTTTTCCGCTACGCCGAGGTCGTACTTCAGGTCTTCACGGTTATGCTTTTCGAGTTCATCAGATACGCCGCGGCGTGCATTGCTCTGGTAGAACCAGTCGTCGATAAGACGCTGGCGCAGCAGCTTGCTTTTGCTGTGCTCGTCCATAGCAGGGGCAAGCAGACCTTGGGCGATGGCATAGCCGACGGCATTGTCTGCCGTATTCCAGCCGTTATAGGCGGCAAGCTGGCTTAGAGCGCTGCTGCCTGCGAGGCAGTCCATGAAGCCGTTGTCTGCGCCGTTAGAATAGCTGATGTCAGCAAGTGATACGCTGCGTCCGGCCTGAAGCTGCGCTTCTATCTGGCTGACGAAGCTGCGATTCGCCGGAGAGGAGAAGGGCTGGTTGTCGGCAGCCGTAGCATCCTTGACGATGCCGTCCTGCGGTGTGTTAAGCGCCAGCACCAGGTCAGCGCTGTCAGGTGCTGCGGCCTGCACTGCTCCGGCGGCGATAATCTGCTGCGGCACGCTGTCCTGCAGCCGTGCGTCGCTGTACTGCGGCAGCGTCTTGGGGCCTGCGCCGGGGGCGTAGAGCGGATAAACGGAGGGCTTCACACCATTGGCTTCGTTATAGGCGCGGGCGCTCAGCAGCAGGCCGAGCTGGTCTACGCCGTCGAGAATCTGGAAGCTGTCTTTGCTCATGTCGAAGCTTGATAGGCTGAGCTTGCGTCCCTCCATATGCGTGGACGAAAGCGGCGCGTTATCATCCTTGCCGATGGCGAAGTAGTGGAACTTGCCGCTGCGGGCCATGCGGATAAGCTCCTGGTTAACCCAGAGGTTTTTTTCGCGGCGTTCAAGCCAGTCGCCCAGCTCTGCCTTTTTCATGTTGCGCTCCAGAGCCTGCATTTTGAGTGCTTCTGCAGGCGTAAGCTTGCCCTGGTCCTTTTTGTCGAGCAGCTCGCTGTAGGCGAAGATGCTGGGACCGATGCTGCTGTAATAGGCTGGCTCAACGCGGCCCTTGCTGGCACGCGGCGTGCGCATGATGGTCGAGAAGGTGTAGAGCTTGATGGGCAGCGTAGTCTTGAGCTCGTAGAGGTGCTTGACGCGTTCCTCAAGCTGCTGTTTTGTGTAGTTATGTGTGCGCGAGGCGACGAGACCGCCATAAATCAGGCTGTCCGTGCTGACTACAGCGGCGTCGGCTCTGGGAGCCTTCGTCTGCAGCCATTCCCAGATGCCATCGGGATTACCGTTTTTGTCGTTCGTCGCGATATATTTTTCCGGCGGCATGATGATGTTGCAGTCCGCGGCCTCCATCGTCTGCTCTACGTAGGCAGCGCAGACGGGACGGTTATCCAGCGGTATATAGATAATGTTCAGGCGTTTGGCCTGGACTGTAGCTGGCAGCAGGCAGGTCAGTGCGCAGACTGCAGCTGCGATATTTTTGAGCTTGGTCACAGTTAACGCCTCCTTCTGGCAATATTATTCGAATAAAAACTGCGAGAGCTATAGCTGCAAAGCAGGCAGATATTAGCTTCTTGAATACATTTAATTATTATACTATAAAAATAAAGATTTTTCCAGTATGCACTTGACAAGCAATATT
>JAIHZV010000201.1 GCA_022718015.1 Phascolarctobacterium sp.
GTTTGGCGCATTTATTGCTGACCAGGGCGCAGAGCAATGCGGCTTCTGCAATCCCGGTATGATTATGAACGCTTTGGCTTTGATGCGTGAAAATCCTGAGCCGACGGAAGAAGAAATTAAAGAGTTTTTAGCTGGTAATCTTTGCCGCTGCTCTGGCTATGAAGGCCAGCTGCGCGGTATCCAGAACTTTATCGCCTGGAAAAAAGCCCAGGCGCAGGCATGAGGGGAGGTATGCTGAGTGAAGATTGTTAATAAATCTCTGCGTAAAAAGGATGCAATGCAGCTTGTTACCGGTCAGCCTGTCTATACGGAGGACTTAATTCCTAACGACTGCCTGATTGTCAAGGTTCTGCGTTCTCCCCATGCAAATGCGATTATTGAAAGCATTAACACTGCCATTGCGGCGAAGGTGCCGGATATCGAAGCAATTTTTACCTGGGAGGACGTTGACCAGGACGCACCGCGCTGCACCTATGCCGGTCAGACCTATCCTGAGCCAAGCCCTTATGACCGTCTGCTTTTAGACCGTCATGTACGCTTCGTCGGTGATATCGTAGCGATTGTTGCAGGCAAGACGGAAAAGGCTGTTGATAAGGCTTTGTCCATGATTAAGGTTAAGTATAACGTGCTCGATGCTGTGCTTGATTTTCATAAGGCGCTGGATAATCCGCTTTTGGTGCATCCGGAGGATACCTGGGTAGCGAACTGCCCGGTCGGTGCTGATAACAAGCGCAACCTGTGCGCCAGCGAAACGATTGAGGACGGCGATGTTGATAAGATTCTCAGCGAATGCGACATCGTGATTGAGCAGACCACGCGCACGAAGGCTGTTCAGCAGGATATGATGGAGCCGTTCGTGACCTATTGCTCTATTGATACCTATGGTCGTCTGAATATCCTCAGCTCAACGCAGATAGTTTTCCACTGCCGCCGCATTGTGGCGCAGGCCCTGCATATTCCTAAATCCATGGTGCGCGTTGTTAAGCCGCGTATTGGCGGCGGCTTCGGCGCTAAGCAGAGCTGCGTCAGCGAAATATACCCGGCCTTTGTTACCTGGAAAACGAAAAAGCCGAGCAAGATGGTTTTCTCGCGCTATGAATGTCATATTGCTTCCAGCCCTCGTCATGAGATGGAGGTTAAGGTGCGCCTTGGTGCGACGAAGGAAGGCAAAATCCGCGCTATTGATTTATATACGCTGTCTAATACCGGAGCGTATGGCGAGCACGGCCCGACGACTGTTGGCCTTTCCGGACACAAATCCATTCCCTTATATAGAACGGAAGCCTTCCGCTTTGGCTATGATGTAGTATATACCAATCTGCAGGCTGCCGGTGCTTACCGCGGCTATGGTGCGCCGCAGGGTATTTTTGCTGTAGAAACAGCGGTTAATGATTTGGCTGCACGCCTTAAGATGGACCCGATTAAGCTGCGTGAGATGAACATCACGCGTGAAGGCGATATCATGCCTGCTTATTATGGTGCGCCGAATACCAGCTGCTGTCTGGACAAGTGCTTGGCGCAGGTACGCGAGATGAGCGGCTGGAACGAAAAATTCCCGCTGCGCAAAATGCCCAATGGCAAGGTACGCACGATGGGCGTGGCGATTGCTATGCAGGGCAGCGCGATTCCCTACATGGATGTGGGTGGCGCAACGCTTAGATTAAATGATGACGGTCACTATACACTGCTGATTGGTGCAGCAGATATGGGTACTGGCTGTGATACTATTTTGGCACAGATGGCCGCCGAGGTTTTGGAGTGCGACTTTAACAACGTTATGGTTTTCGGTGCTGATACCGATGCTTCTCCGTATGACTCCGGCTCCTATGCTTCCAGTACAACCTATATTACCGGTAAGGCCGTTGAGGTTTGTGCGCAGCGTTTGCGCGGCAAAATCTGTCAGCTGGGCGCACGCCTGCTGGAATGCCCTGTCGAGCAGGTTGTGTTCGATGGCAAGGAAGTACGCGATACTGTTTCTGATAAGGCTGTGACGCTGTTTGATGTTGCAGTAGCTTCGCAGATGAACAACGATATCGCTTTGACGGAAACAGTAGAGCAGAACAGTGTGCTGTCGCCGCCGCCGTTTATGGCTGGTGTAGCCGAGGTGGAAACCGATTCGCTGACCGGTGAAGCACAGGTTGTGAATTTCTACGGCTCTGTTGACTGTGGTACGCCGATAAATCCGCATCTAGCAAAGGTGCAGACAGAGGGCGGTGTGCTGCAGGGCATTGGCATGGCGCTGATGGAGAATGTAACCTACAGTCCGAAGGGACGCGTTTATGAAAACTCCTTCATGCAGTACAAGGTTCCGAGCCGTGAGGATATCGGCCATATCCATATCGACTTTGCCTCCAGCTATGAGGAAAGCGGTCCGTTTGGCGCGAAATCTGTAGGTGAGCTGGTTATCAATACGCCGGCACCGGCGATTGCTGACGCTATTTATCAGGCGACGGGCAAGAGATTTTATACTTTGCCGATTACGCCGGAGAAAATTGCTCTGGGTATAGACGAATGATTAAATAAAATTTTATAAACAAGTGTGGCGCTCTGCCACATTTGTTTTTTGCAAGCGTTGCTCGCAGGTGAGAGTGACGCTAAGATAGAGAGGTCCATTATGAAAGACCAATATAAGCGTAATATAGATTACCTGCGCATCTCCCTCACGGACCGCTGCAATCTGCATTGCCGCTATTGCCAGCCGGAGGTGGCGTGCCATGTTTCGCACGAGCAGATTCTGCGCTACGAGGAGCTTTTGCGTATCTGCCGTGCTGCCGTGCGCCTTGGCATCAGCAAATTTAAAAT
>JAIHZV010000005.1 GCA_022718015.1 Phascolarctobacterium sp.
GTTAGCTTCCATGAAGTCCAGGAATTCTTTTTCGCAGCGAGTTACTTCTTTAACTGCTACGTCATCCAGATAGCCTTTAGTACCAAGGTAAATAGCCATAACCTGTTTTTCAACAGACAGCGGGCTGTATTGGCCTTGTTTCAGAACCTCGGTCAGACGTTGACCACGGTCCAGCTGAGCTTTGGTAGCTTTATCCAGGTCAGAAGCAAACTGAGCAAATGCTGCCAGTTCGCGGAACTGTGCCAGATCCAGACGTAAGGTACCTGCAACTTGTTTCATAGCTTTGATCTGAGCAGCACCACCTACACGGGATACAGACAGACCGGAGTTGATAGCCGGACGGATACCAGAGTAGAACAGCTCGGATTCAAGGAAGATCTGACCGTCGGTAATGGAAATTACGTTGGTCGGAATGAAACCGCCTACGTCGCCTGCCAGGGTTTCGATGATCGGCAGTGCGGTGATGGAACCGCCCTTCAGTTCATCGTTCAGCTTAGCAGCACGTTCGAGCAGACGAGAGTGCAAATAGAATACGTCGCCAGGGTATGCTTCACGTCCTGGAGGACGGCGCAACAGCAGGGACATTGCACGGTATGCAACAGCGTGTTTAGACAGGTCGTCGTATACGCACAGAACGTCTTTGCCCTGATCCATGAAGTATTCAGCCATGGTTACGCCAGAGTACGGAGCCAGGTATTGCAGCGGAGCGGAGTCAGCAGCAGTAGCAGCAACGATGATGGTGTATTCCATAGCGCCGTGTTGTTCAAGAGTACGAACAATACGAGCAATGTTAGAAGCCTTTTGGCCGATAGCTACATAAATGCAGATAACGCCCAGGCCTTTTTGGTTGATAATGGTGTCGATTGCAACTGCAGTCTTACCGGTACCACGGTCGCCGATGATAAGTTCGCGCTGACCACGTCCGATAGGAACAAGTGCGTCGATACATTTAATACCAGTTTGCAGCGGGGTATCAACGGATTTACGATCTGCGATACCATGTGCAGGAGATTCAACCGGACGACGAGCAGCAGCAGCGATTTCGCCTTTGCCGTCGATCGGGTCACCGATAGCGCTAACTACACGGCCCAGCAGGTTTTCACCAACAGGAACCTCCATGATGCGGCCGGTACGACGAACTACGTCGCCTTCTTTAATCTTTGTCTCGCCGCCCATCAGTACGATACCAACGCTGTCCGGGTTCAGGTTCAGAACCATGCCGGATACGTTGTGAGGCAGTTCAACTAATTCGCCAGCCATAGCGTTTTTCATACCGATAACGGTTGCGATGCCGTCACCGATTTTTTCTACGATACCAACTTCTTCCAGATCAGCATCCACATTGTAATTCTCCAGCTTGTTGCTGAGAGCATCACCCAGGGCTTCCGGTTTGGTGTACTCGTGAACGTCGATGCCGTTCAGAGCAACTTCCATTTTCTTCAGCTTGCGCAGTGCGGAAGCGTCGAATACCTTATCGCCAACTTGTACGATGATGCCGCCGAGGATAGACGGGTCAACTTTCTTGTTTAAGAAAATTTCGCGGCCCAGTTTCTCGGTCAGGATTACAGAAATGGATTGATACTCGTCAGCCGACAATTTCTTGGCGGTAGTAACGTTTACGTCTAACAGCTCTTTAATGGAGCCCAGATCGATTTTGAAGTCGGACAATTGTTGCTTAATTAAAGCAATATTTTCTTCTGTCTTCATATTGTACCAATCACCTCCGAATACCGGGTTTCTGCCTGCTGTTTCGCATTTTCAGCGGCATAAGTCCGGCCTAATAGGGAAAGCAGCAAAATTATTTCATGATAGAATCAACGATTTTGCTAGCCATTTTTTTGTCTTCTTCAGAACCTAACTTTTGTTCTACGATCTTGCTAGCAGCAATCATGGACAGATTGATAACTTGGGCACGAACTTCGTCCATAGCTTTCTTTTGTTCCAGTGCGATTGCTTCTTTAGCGGTTGCAATAACCTGATCTTGTTCAGCTTTAGTGTCAGCCATGATTTTGTCATGAGCAGCCTGAGCAGTTTTGCGGGCAGCGTCAACAATAGCTTGAGCTTCTTGTTTAGCTTCAGCCAGCTTTGCAGCATATTCAGCTTTAACTGCTTCAGCGTCAGTTTTAGCCTTTTCTGCAGCTTCCAGATCGCTTGCAATTTTGTTCTTACGCTCTTCCATAATGTTGCATACGGGTTTGTAAGCGAATTTTGCAAGAACGAAAACTAAAACCAAAAAGTTCAGGATCTGCGCGATAAGTGTTGCATTGAAGTTAACCAATTATAGCACGCTCCTTTTTGTAATATCTTGCAAAATTAAATTATTTAATGAACGGGTTAGCGAATACCAGAACGATAGCGATTACATAGCACAGAATAGGCATGGATTCAATCAAGCCTACGCAAACCAGCATGTTGGTGAAGATTTTACCAGCTTCTTCCGGTTGACGAGCCATGGATTCAATAGATTTGCCGCACATGTTGCCGTTACCGATACCAGCGCCAGCAGCAGCACCCAAGCAAACAAGGCCTGCACCAATTACAGATGCAGCAGTAATGATTGCATTTTCAGACATTTGTTTCATCCTTTCGAAATTGTGATTTTAAATTTTTTGCTAAAAAGCTTAGTGTTCGTCGTGGCTAGCAAATGCCAGTGCATAGCTGCCCAAAGACAAAATGGTAAAGATAAAAGCCTGAACGAAGCCAATGAACAGGGAGAACATTACCCACAGTTCAGGAACTACCCACGGAGCCAGCTGATACAGTACGATCAGCAGGATTTCGCCTGCCAGGATGTTACCAAAGAGACGAAGAGCCATGGTCAGCGGTTTAGTCACTGCATCCAAAAGATGCAACGGCAGGAATGCCGGACTAGGGCTGATGAAATGTTTAAAGTGGCCGATACCTTGTTTCGCCACACCAACGCAATACGCGCTAAACGCAATTAGCAAAGAAAGCGCAAAGCAGGTATTAATGTCATTGGTAGGTGAAGTCCAGTGAACGCCAATCTGCGGAAGCAAAATGCCCAGTTCGTTTGCTACCAGGATAAACATGAACAGGGTAACAATGAACGGTGCCATAAATTTACGGCCTTTGGATCCCAGGTTGTCTTCCATCAGACCATTTAAGAAATCAAGAATGATTTCCATTGCATTCTGCAGTCCGGAAGGAACCATTTTCGGGTTCTTACAAACCAGAAGGAACAGTACGAAGACGATTGCCATGGTTACCCAGGTCATGTACATGGTTTGCATGTTGACCTCACCTAAAAAGGTAGATTGGGTAAGGTAATGGATAATCTCTCCGGATTTTTCTGCGCCTTCAGCTGCTGCATTTCCCATTTTTACACACTCCTTTCTTCACGCCCTCTCATTTTGATGTTGGTACGCGATAAATAATAGATTTAAGATAAAGAATATATGTATCAGAAGAAACCCGCCAAATGCACCATGCACAGCAAGCTTCATCTTTAACATCGTAATAATAAACGTGGCCGCGGCTGCCAGGCGAGCCCAGCGGAAACGCTTCATGATTTTTAGTCCCTGCTTCGGCACCTCCACATACGGAAGGGATTTCTTGATGCCTAAAAACAGAATGGACAAATCTATCGTGCCTGCCAGCACACCGCAAAGCACGCCGTGGGCAAAGGCACTACGCTGCCATAACCAAAGCGGCACAGCTATCAGCAGCGCACACATACAGATGCGTGCGACAAAAGCGTTAGCGCCGTTTTTCGCTATGGGCGTCAAATCGAAGTTACTTTTCATCCTTTTTGTGTTCAGTGTCCCGAGAAAGGACGCTCCTCTGAATCAGATTATAGTAGGTCATAACAAGTGAAACTATCGCCAGACCGATACAGATGCCGCGCATCGTGTGGTCGCCTGTCTCAAAATGACGGTCGAGCCAGTCACCGCCAAAATAGGCCAGCAGAAAATCAATAACGGCCATAAACGCCAGAGAGGATACGGTAGCCAAAGCTTCCAGCATCCGCATATGCTCCTTATCGGGTGTTTTGTTCGTCATGATTTCTCACCGTAGCTCTAATTCACAAATTCAACAAATTTACTCTTTTAATTTTAATATTTTTCACAGTTTTTGTCTATGCCTTAGACGCAAATTCCGGTAAATTTTCTACGTCAAAGCCATTTTTTCTTAAAATCGCATGGATAATACGCTCGCAGGCCTTACCGTCACCATAAGGATTAGCAGCCTCCGCCATCGAGCGGTAATGATCCGCATCATCTAAGAGCAGATTTGTTTCGCGCAGAACATCGTCATAAGCAGTGCCGACGAGCTTAACCGTGCCGGCTTCAACCGCCTCCGGACGCTCGGTCGTATCACGCAGGACGAGTACCGGCTTGCCTAAAGCAGGAGCCTCCTCCTGAATGCCGCCGCTGTCGGTCAGCACAATATCCACCTTCGCCATCAGATTGGCAAACGGCTCGTATTCCATAGGCTCAATCAGGTGTACTCTGTCGAGATGGCCAAGCTCCTGCTTAACAATCTCGCGCACCTTCGGATTTTTATGTACAGGGAAGATTGCTTCCACATCTTCATGAGTTTCCAGCACGCTCTTCAGCGCACGATAAACATGACGCATAGGCTCGCCCAAGTTTTCGCGACGGTGCGTCGTCATGAGAATCAGACGATGGCCGCTGGCAAAAACCTTATTGAACTCTTCATCCTCAAAGCGGTAATCATTCTTCACAGTGGTCTGCAAAGCGTCGATAACAGTGTTGCCTGTCACAAGGATATGCGCAGGATCAACATTCTCCTTCAGCAGGTTGCCCTTGCTGGTAGAGGTCGGCGCAAAATGCATATCTGCGATGGCACCAGTCAGCTTGCGGTTCATTTCCTCCGGATATGGAGAATATTTATTGCCGGTACGCAGACCAGCCTCCACATGGCCTACAGGAATCTGTGCATAGAAGGCTGCTAGAGCGCCTGCAAAGGTCGTCGTGGTGTCACCATGTACAAGCACCATATCAGGCTTAGCCTCTTCCATAACAGGCTTCAGGCCCATCAGCGCACGTGTAGTCACATCGTACAGCGTCTGACCGGAGGTCATAATGTTCAAATCATAATCAGGCTTGATGCCGAAAAGGTCGAGCACCTGATCCAGCATTTCACGATGCTGTGCAGTAACAGCAACAATCGGCTGGATATATTCAGGATACTTGCGCATTGCCAGCACCAAAGGACACATTTTAATAGCTTCCGGACGAGTGCCGAAAACAGTCATTAATTTTATCTTCTCCACGGTTCTTCCTCCCCCTTATCTGTCGTTCAGAATACCGATTTTTTTAGCACCAACAGCAACTGCTGTAATAATCACGGCAATAATCAGCGCTGCATAGAAGCCGTCGAATTCAGCCCACAGCACCGCAGCAATACCCAAAATAGCAGTAATGCCATACATCAGCAGTACAGCCTGCTTCTGGTTCATACCCATCGCCAGCAGACGGTGATGCAAATGACCTTTATCCGGCTGGAAAATTGGACGGCCATTGCTGTAGCGGCGCATAATAGCAAATGCCGTGTCCATAATAGGCAGGCCTAGTGCAATTGCCGGCACAATCAAGGCTACTGTCGCAGCCGTCTTTACGGCACCGTAAACAGAAATTGCCGCTAATGTATAACCAATAAACATACTGCCCGTATCGCCCATGAAAATGGACGCAGGGTTGAAGTTGTAACGCAGAAAGCCGATAATGCCGCCAGCCAGCGCCGCCGTCATCACCGCTATATGATAATAGCCCATCTGTACGGCCACAAGAATAACCGTAATCGAAGCGATGGCGCTTACGCCTGCCGCCAGACCGTCCAGGCCGTCAATCAGGTTTACAACGTTCGTAAAGCTGATAACCCAGAACACTGTCAGGATAGCAGACAATATCCATTCATTCAGATAGAAATAGCCGCCAAAGGGGTTGTTGAGCCATTCAATACGTATATCGAAGGCCACCAGCACGCAGGCAGCAAAAATCTGCCCCAGCAGCTTCACCTTCGCTGGCAGCTGATACTTGTCATCCAGTACGCCCACGATGACAATCACGCTACCGCCAACAAGGATACCGACGATATCCTTCGTCAGCTCCAGACTCGCAACTGCGGCAATCATAAAGGCAATATAAATAGCCAGACCGCCAAGGCGTGGCATTATCTTTTTATGCACCTTGCGGTTATCGGGCTTATCAATCGCGCCGATTATAAAGGCTAATTTTTTGATATAGGGGGTCAGAATGTAGCTTACCAAGGCGGCAAGCAGAAAAGGGAAACCGTAAGCACTTAACATTTATTTTTTCTCCACTCAAAGTAAACACGAAAACACAAACAGCGAATTTCTCGCTTGTCCTTATATAGTATAACATTTTTGACACTTACGTCAATTACTTTTGTTACAAAAACTGCTTACGCACTCATTTTTCTGCAAAAATATCGTCCTTATGCCTGTTTATTATAACATTGATTCTTATATGCTGATATAGAAATTGAGCATATAAGTTATGCTTAAGAGTTTTTTAGCCAAAAAGCGTCCTGCCATCTTCACAAGACAGCAGGACGCTTAATTTCATGCTCTATTAATAGTTTTCAGCGTGTACTTCAAAATAGCTTTGCGGATGAGCGCAAACGGGGCATACCTTCGGTGCAGAGGTGCCTACTACGATATGACCGCAGTTGCGGCATTCCCAAACCTTAACCTCGCTCTTTTCGAAAACAGCAGCAGTCTCCACATTTTTCAGCAGAGCTCTGTAACGCTCCTCATGATGCTTTTCGATTTCACCAACCATACGGAATTTGGCAGCCAACTCCTTGAAGCCTTCAGCCTCAGCAGTTTTAGCAAAGCCCTCGTACATATCAGTCCATTCATAGTTTTCGCCGTCGGCCGCAGCTGCAAGATTTTGTGCAGTATTGCCAATGCCCTCCAGCTCCTTGAACCACATTTTAGCGTGCTCTTTTTCGTTATCGGCAGTTTTTTGGAACAGAGCGCTGATTTGCTCGTAGCCTTCTTTTTTTGCTACGCTTGCAAAATAAGTATATTTGTTACGTGCCTGAGATTCACCTGCGAATGCAGCTTCCAGATTTTTTTCAGTTTGTGTACCAGCATATTTGTTTGCCATGTTATTGCCTCCTTTATCCAGCCCAGCAGCTTATGCCAAAGCCTACAACAACCATATAATGCGGCAAAAGGCCGCATGACCTTAATTTAATTGTACTCCTTTATTCCCAAAGAGTCAAGGATAATGATTATTTGTTACGTTTTCTTTGCGATTTTTGTGTGAATTATAAATGAAACTTTTCCAGTGTTGCATAAGCGGATATATTTTTATGAAAGCAAATCAACGCCCGGCCTCTACATTTCCATAGAAGCCGGGCGTCGCTACGCTCACCATATTATTGTTTCAAGACATAGAACGGGTCAATAGTCTGACCGTCGGCCACCACCTCATAATGCAGGTGCGGCCCTGTGCTGTAGCCTGTGCTGCCCACAAAGCCGATAATCTCACCCTTGATAACTGACTGCCCTGCTGCAACAGCAATACCGCTCATGTGGCCATAGGCAGTCTCATAGCCGTTGCCATGGGCGATACGCACATAACGTCCATAGCCGCCATTAGGGCCTGCCTGCTCAACGGTGCCTGCCGCCGTAGCATATACCGGCGTGCCAAAGTCAACAGCAATATCTATGCCGGGATGCCAGTCATAGCCGCCCTCTATAGGGCCCGTGCGTACACCATAGCTGCTGCTAATAACGCCGCCGTCCGTCGGCCACTTGTCAGGGAAGGTCGCAGCTGCGCCGCTTTTGCCCTCCACCTCGCCTAAAAGCTCGCTGACCGATTTTTTAGTAGCGTCGAGCATCTGCTTGATGTTCACGTTCTGCGCACGCAGCACCGCCATCGTGCCCTTGACGTCCAGCTTGCCCTGTCCTCCCTTGCCCGTATAGGACGTATTCGCAGACGTTTCCTTCGACGTCGTCGAGTCTACCATGCTCGTGCCCTCGCCCAGCTTGCTGCTGTCCACGTCACGGATAATCGCACGACGCAGCTTTTTCTCCAGATTAGAAATCTCGGCCATATCGCGCAGCATTCTTTCATTATCATTCACAAGCTGCTGCAGCTTCGTCTGCTGCTCCTGCTTATTCTGCTTATAAGCCGCAAAATCTGCCGCCTCACTGCGATAGTCCGCCAGCTGATAATAGAAGTAGCCTGCGCAGCTCACAGCGCCTGCCAGCAGCAAAGCACCTATAGCTGCACCAGCCTTGAGCTTCGCATAGGAGAACTCTATGTGTCTGCCATTCGGCAGAGTAAGCTCACATTTTTTCTCATTCTCTTCCATTTTTTATTTACCTCACTTGAAAAGACCAAAGCGCTGGCCTACCGCCAGCAATCTGCGTCCAACAAAGGGCACATTATCCAAATCCTCTTTATGCAGACCGCCGCACGCCAGCAGCGCCACTGCATAGGCAGGCACAGCAGCCACCATCGCAAACAGCACGCACCACATGCCCATGCTTGATGTCAGCGCCAGCACGCCATAAATCACCGCGCCCATAACGCCGGAAGCAAAGAACGGACGCACGATGCTGCCTACAGAGAAGCTGTAGCCTGTCAGCTTATAAATAAAGCCCATATTGATAATAGCTGCCACAGCAAAATCTGCCACCGTCGCCATCGACGCACCGCGGATGCCCAGCTCCGGCACTGCCGTCAGGCTCCAGCTCATGACAACCTTGACCACGCAGGCAATAATCATATTCACTACCGGAATAGCCGTGCGCCCCAGGCCCTGCAGAATACCTGTACTAATCTGATGCATACCAAGGAACAGAATACCGATGCTCATCGTCTGAATCGCAGGCGCTGCACCGGGAGCGTTATAAACAAGCGCTGCCACCTTCTCAGCCAGACAGTACAAGCCCATAAAGCAGGGAAGGGTGATAATCATCGCTACGCGAAAGGCGATACGGATTTTATCGCGGATAGCCTCAAAGCTGCCCAGCGTGCGGGATTCGGAAATCGAAGGCACCAGGCTGATGGTCATAGCCGCCGTAAAAATCGTCGCCAGATTAACCAGCGGCACAGCCATACCTGTCAGATAGCCGAACAGCTCTGTCGCATGGTGAATATCAAAGCCAGCTGCCTCCAGTCGCTGCGGCACAATCAAAAGGTCGAGATTTGCGCCAATCGGCAGCATCAGGCTGGTCAGCGAAACCGGCAGCGCCAGCTTCAGCAGACGCTTGATAATATGTCCTGCGCTTTCTATAGGCGCACTGTCGTCCTGCTCGGCCATTTCTCTTTGCAGACGCTGCTTCAGACGGCGGTAGAACCACATCAGCACCAGCAAGGCACAGAAGGCACCCACGCCAGCGCCCATGCTCGCGCCGCCTGCAGCGAAGGCCAGGCCATACGGCATGAAGAGATCGGCAAAAATCAGCATCGTAATGACGCGCGTAAGCTGCTCCACAATCTCCGACACCGCTGTCGGCGTCATAATCTGCCAGCCCTGCAGATAGCCGCGGAAGCTAGCCAGAAAGGTTACGAAGAAAACAGCCGGAGCCAGCGCAATAATAGAATAGTAAGCGCGGCTGTCGCGGATGATGTGATTATTAATCAGCCAGTCCGCGCCGAAAAACAGCGATGATGAGAACAGCAGGCCGCTTAAAAGCAGCACGCGCAGTGAAACGTTAAACACGCGCTTCGCACCACGGTAATCCTTATTTGCCAGCTTCTCTGACGTAATAATGGAAATCGCCACCGGCACACCTGCGCTCGACACCGTAATCGCCATCAGATAAATCGGAAAGCCCATCTGATACAGGCCAATACCCTCGCCGCCCAGCACGCGTGACAGAATAATCCAGTTCAGTGAACCGATAACCTTGACCACGATGCTTGAGGCTGTAAGAATCAGCGTTCCCTTCAAAAATTTACTATTGGAAGCGTTATTTTCGTTGCTCATATAATCCCCTTATCCACTAAATAGTTATACAGTATAATTATCCTCTTTTCCGCGCAAATTTACAAGTGCTTTTAACAGAAATGTCATAGACTCGTTACGTATTTTCGCTTGCATCTGGCACTGGGTGTGCTAAAATAAATTTATAAGGCACATTGCCAGTAAAAGGAGTGAAGTATTATGAAAAAATCTTTGAGCTTAATGACTGCGGCACTGCTTGCACTCGGTCTTTCCACGACCGCCTTTGCATCGCCGCTGAAAAACTATGACGCAGGCCACGTTGCTATCGACGCAGGCGTAACCCTGCCCTCCAGCGTCAAGGGCGACAACTACAAAATGAGCAAATCCAACAGCACCTATGCCGGCGCAACTGTAGGCATAGGCAGTAACATGGCGCTGAACTACAAATGGAACAACTACAAGGCTGATGAAGCTAAAACCCGCGCTCAGCAATTCAACCTCATGTACAAGGTGCTGCCTGGTCTCTCCGCTTATGCAGGCTATCTGCATGCAGATACCTCCAGCGATAGCTTCTCCGGCAAAACCAAAAACTCCGGCCAGGTTGGTCTCTCTGCCGCTTATGATATTCCGCTGCTCTTCACCGTTTGGGGCAACGTTGGCGTAGGCACAAAGAACGCTGGCTATGAAATTGGCGTCAGCAAAGCAATCTTCAACAATGTTGAGCTCAACGCTTCCTACTATGACCAAAAATTCAACGATGCCTTCGGTGATGACAAGGATATGAAGGCTAAAGGCGTTAACCTCGGCGTAACCGTCAAATTCTAATTTGTTAGCAGGCGCTGACTAAATAAAACAAAAAAGTAACGGATAATTATTATTGACAACTTGCGCAGCTTGTGGTATTATATAAGTGTCAAGGGCACACAAGCTGTGCTGATTAAAGAAAATCTAAGCAATGCAATATAAAAATCTGGAGGGAAACACTATGAAAAAATTTGTATGTCAAGTATGTGGTTATGTATATGAAGGCGAAGCTGCTCCGGCAAAATGCCCGCAATGCGGCGCTCCGGCTAGCAAATTCACCGAGCAAAAGGGTGCTATGGAATGGGCTGCTGAGCACGTTGTAGGCGTTGCTTCCGACGTTCCGGAAGACATCAAAGCTGACCTGCGCGCTAACTTCAACGGCGAATGCTCCGAAGTAGGCATGTATCTGGCTATGAGCCGCGTAGCTTTCCGCGAAGGCTATCCGGAAATCGGCCTGTACTGGGAAAAAGCTGCTTTTGAAGAAGCAGAGCACGCTGCAAAATTCGCAGAGCTGCTGGGCGAAGTTGTTACCGACTCCACCAAAAAGAACCTGGAAATGCGTGTAGAGGCTGAAAACGGCGCAACCGCTGGCAAAACCGACCTGGCAAAACGCGCTAAGGCTCTGAACCTCGACGCTATCCATGACACCGTACATGAAATGGCTCGTGATGAAGCTCGCCACGGCAAAGCTTTTGCAGGCCTGCTGGCTAGATACTTCGGTAAATAATATTAGAATAGCTTATCTCCCGCTGTCACTACGGCAGCGGGAGATTTTTTGTTGTCAGTAGCCCGACTTACTGAACACTTTTCGATTTTTGTCCATTATTTCACATTTCCGCGCCTTTAAAAAAGGCTCTAAATATGATATTATATATAAGTTAAGAAGTCTCTTTAATGACACACATTATCACATCAATAAAGGTGAATTATCTAATGCTTATTAACAATAATTTCCAATATCCGGCTATGCTGAAGGTTGCCGGCAAGCACTGCGTCATTATCGGCGGCGGCGCCGTCGCCGCACGCAAGCTCCGGACGCTTCTGGACGCAGGCGCACGCGTCACTGTCGTTGCCCCTGAGTTCTGCGCAGAGGTGCAGAGCCTTGCCGCACGCTGCACGCTTGTCACCGACAGCTATAAGCCGCAGTATCTCGAGGGCGCCTTTGTGGTCATTGCCGCCACAAGCAGCTTCGCGGTCAACCGCGAAATAAGCGCCGCTGCTCCCTGCCTCGTGAACAACATCACAGAGCCGGAGCTCAGCAACTTTACCGTGCCTTCCTCCATCAGCGAGGGAAGCATCACTATCGCCCTGGCGACGGGCGGTATGCCAGCCTTCACGCGCCTGCTGAAAACTCAGCTTGCGCAATTTATAACGCCGGAGCTGGCAGACTTTAACGACTTTCTGCGCGAGCAGCGGGACGTGGTTAAAGCTATTACCCCCGACAGTAAAGCGCACACAGTCTTTTGGCGCAGCGTTTTAAATAAGGCATTATTAAATCAAGTCATGGCAGGCGAAACTGCCAAAGCAAAGGAGAAGGTATTAGATGCAGTTAACAGTTTTAGGTCTCAATCACAGGACAGCCCCCGTTGAGATTCGTGAACGCTTCAATTTCTCTCAGGAAAGGGTTGCCAGTATCCTGCGTCGTCTGCGCAATTACGATAATATCCCCGAAGCCATGCTGCTGTCCACCTGTAACCGCACAGAGCTGTACATGGTTATCGAAAATCCGCACGACGCCATTCCCTTCATCAAAGCATTGCTCCAGCATCTTGCCGGCGAGCAATACAAAAGCGAGTATTTTTATAATCTCAACGGCACAAATTGCGTCAAGCATCTGTTCCGCGTAGCTTCCAGCCTCGATTCGCTCATCGTCGGCGAAGGCCAGATTCTTAGTCAGATTAAAAGCGCCTATCTGCTGGCACGTGAAACCGGTATGACGGATACAATTTTAAATACCATCATGAACCGCGCCATTGCCGTCGGCAAGCGCGTGCGTACCGAAACGAAGATTGCCTTCAGCAGTGTTTCTGTTTCCAGCGCCGCTGTCGATTTGGCCATCAATATTCTTGGCGACCTTTCTAAGGCGCAGATTCTTGTTGTCGGCGCAGGCAAGATGAGCGAGCTGACTGCCCGCCATCTGCTCGATAAGGGCGCGCAGACCATCTGCGTCAGCAACCGCCATTATGAGCGTGCGCATGACCTGGCCGACAAATTCCACGGCACAGCTATTCCCTACCGTGCCATGTTCGAGCATGCTGCCGACGCTGATATCATCATCACCTCGACAGGCGCACCGCACTACGTGCTGACAAAAGAAAACCTCGGTCCGCTGCTGCCCAAGCGCAACGGTCGTCCGCTGATTCTTATTGATATTGCTGTACCGCGTGACGTTGACCCCAGACTGGCCGATGTTCCCGGTGTAACAATTTATAACATCGATGACCTCGAGGGCGTTGTCGATACCAATAAAAGCTTCCGCAGCCATGAAGCCCAGGTTGCCGAGCAGATTATCACTGAAGAAATTGCTGCACTCAAGGAACGCTTACGTTATTATACCATGCGTCCTGTTATGGTACAGCTGCATGATAAAATGAATTTCTTACGTCAGAAGGTGCTCAAAAAAGCCTTTATCAAGCTGCCCAATCTGACGGACAACGAAAAACGCATCATTGACCTCATGACTCAGCGCTTAGAGCATAAGTTCCTGCGCGAGCCGATGAAGGCTATGAACGCTGTTGCCGGCACAGCCGACGAGGAGCGTTACAGAAGGATGATGATTGATTTATTCTTATTAAATGAAACCGGAGAGGAGTTTGGCGATGAAAGCAAAATTGACGATTGGGACTAGACAAAGCCTGCTCGCACTGTGGCAGAGCAACCATATCGCTGCCCTGCTGCGCGAAAAATATCCAGAATGTGAGGTTGTCCTGAAAAAAATTGTCACCAAGGGCGACCGTATTTTAGATGTGCCGCTGGCACAAATCGGCGGCAAGGGACTGTTCACTAAGGAGATTGAAACGGAGCTGGCTGACGGCACCATCGACCTCGCTGTCCACAGTCTCAAGGATATGCCCACCGTTCTGCCCGAAGGCCTGTGCCTGACCGCGATTACCGAGCGTGCCAACGTAGGCGATGCCTTCGTCAGCAACAAATATGCCAGCTTTGAGGAGCTGCCCTTGGGCGCCGTTATCGGCACCTCCAGCCTGCGCCGTAAGGCTCAGCTTTTGGCAGCACGCCCCGATTTGCAGATTATGGACCTGCGCGGCAATGTTGATACCCGTCTGCGCAAGCTCGACGAGGGACTGTATGATGCCATTATCCTTGCAGCCGCAGGCCTGGAACGCCTCGGCCACGGCGACCGCATCACAGCGCTGATTACGCCTGACGTATGCCTGCCTGCTGTCGGCCAGGGCGCTTTGGCTATCGAAGCACGCACAGCTGACGACGAGGTTCGCTCCATGCTGGAGTTTTTAAATGACCTGCCTACAAAACAATCCACCGACGCTGAACGCGCCTTCCTCGGACTGCTCGAGGGCGGCTGCCAGGTGCCTATCGGTGTGCATGCTGACGTAGCAGGCGAGCAAATCAAAATCGAAGCAATTATTGCAGCTTTAGACGGCAGCACTGTGCTGCGCGATACTATTACAGGCAAGGCTGAAGACGCTGTTGCCTTAGGCCAGCAGCTTGGCAAAAAAATGCTGGCAGCTGGTGGTCAGGAAATCCTGGCCGCAATTCTTTAAGGAGAGTGACATCATGACGAAACAAGGTAAAGTATATTTAATCGGTGCAGGCCCCGGCGACCCGGGACTCTTAGGACTCAAGGCTAAGGAATGCCTGCAGACTGCTGACGCTGTCGTTTATGACCGTCTGGCTGACCCCCGCATTCTCGCTTTCGCCCGCAAGGACGCAGAAATGGTTTACGTAGGCAAGGCCAGCGCCAACCACACCATGCGCCAGCCGGATATCAACAAGCTGCTCGTAAAGCTTGCTGCTGAAGGCAAGGTTGTTGCTCGTCTGAAGGGCGGCGACCCCTTCGTTTTCGGTCGCGGCGGCGAAGAGGCTATCGAGCTGCGTGAAGCAGGTCTGCCCTTCGAATTCGTACCGGGCGTAACCAGCGCTATCGCAGTTGCTGAATATGCAGGTATCCCTGTCGGAAAATTCAGTTGCAAACGCTTTTGCGTTATGGTACGATGAGTTCAAAAAAACGCAGCTTTTGCGGAGGATTTTTATGAGCGTATGCACCTTTATCGCTTCGGATTTTCCCTTAAAAGAAGTCGCGCCAGTTCGGGACTATCCGCTTGAAATAAACCTTGATGACGGCGAAATGTATGATGGCGACGCGGATGATAACTATTCCCTGCTTCCATTTACAGATGTATGGGAATATACCGGCAAAAAGTACGGTGTCCACCTGGAATGGAACTACTGCACAGAGGGCAGAGCAAAACAGCTTACAGAGTATCTGAAAA
>JAIHZV010000202.1 GCA_022718015.1 Phascolarctobacterium sp.
GCAGAGCTGTAGAGGCCATAGCAGATTTAGCACCACGCATCATAGCTGTTTCGCTATTACCGTAGATAATCTCCGGATCAGTACGCACAAGCGAATCCTCTTTATAGCTGCCTTGACCATTTTCATTGTATTTAATGGTGCCATAGGCCTTGCTTGCCGAAGCAGCCGTTAAGCCTTCGCTGATAACAAGAGTACCTTTAAGATTATCAGCATTAGCTGCAGCATCATTATAGAACAGCTTCTTAGACAGTTCATCCATCAGCTTTTCAATATTAGCTGTATCACTCAGACTAGTAATACCATTTCTATCAGTTTTCAAAGTAATCGAGCTGTCCTTAGCTGCCTTATCAACCGTGAAATTACCACCACTAAAGCTAATATTTTTAATGCTGCCATCATCATT
The DNA here is from genome assembly GCA_022718015.1 of Phascolarctobacterium sp. Taxonomy (GTDB): domain Bacteria; phylum Bacillota; class Negativicutes; order Acidaminococcales; family Acidaminococcaceae; genus Phascolarctobacterium_A. The sequence continues at coordinate 404 of JAIHZV010000202.1, forward strand.
CAGGCTTAAATCATGCTTATAAAGGACTGTTACATCACCGCTATAATCAGCAACAGTGATATTACCTGCACCATCCTTAGTCTGATCAATAACACCGCCTGTACCGGACAGCTTCTTCAAGGTGCTGTCACCGATATTATTCCAGCTTGCTTTATTATCAAGAGTAAGCGAAACATTACCAGTAGCAATGCCTGTCCAGCTTGCTCCATTCTTAGCATAAATGCTTGCATTAGCAGCATCAGTAGCTGTCACATTACCGTTCAGGCTACTACCTTCATTCGCCAAGCCAATATTGATTACACCATTGTCAGCTGCGTTAACATCGCCTGTAATTTTTACAGTATTGCTGCCTGCTGCCTGCTCATTAACATTTACGTTAACAGAACCAGCACCGGAAGCATTTACATTACCTGTAATGCTGCCACCTGCAAGCTGCATGCTGCCATCAGCCACAGTCAATGCATCATTTTTACCGGTATCAATATTAATCAGGCCGTTAACCTTAATTGCAGAACCAGCACCATTGACAGCAAGAGCATTTTTACTGCTCAGCAGACCTTTGTTGTTAATAATAATCTGTCCACCATTTTCAGCCAGCAGCGCTTTATCCTTAGCCACAATATCCAGCTTATCAACATCGTTTATCTTAATAGTTATAGCATCTGCCTTAACCGCATCTGCGCCAGAATTCAGGCTCATGCTCTTATTGTTGAGCTGCAGCTGTAAGTCTTCGCCTGCGCCAACGGAGGTACCAGAGGTAGTAATAATGCTTCTATCCTTCTTGAAATCATAGACCGCATTATCTGTATGCAACACACCGGCAAGCTTGTATTCTTTATCAAGCTTCCATTCGCCTGTAATCTGACTGGTGAAATTATCCTTAGTCTGTTCCTCCGGATAAGTTACATTCGGAGTTACGCTGCCATCCTTCAGGCTGCCCTGACCGGTTGTCTTATCATAAGCAATATCACCCGTTTGCTTAACAACAGAGCTTGCAGTCAGACCTTCTGCCAACTTGACATAACCGATAAGGTTACGCTCGCCGTTAATATAACCAGTGTAATACAGCTTGTTAGCCAAAGCATTCAATGTATTAGCAATACTGTCCTCATCACTGAAGTCAACACCACTTCTGTCAGTCAGCATGGTAATCTTGCTACCATTCTTAGCACTATTAACGGTGAAGTTGCCGCCGTATACTTCAGCAGGATTGCTGCTGTTATGCTTGTAGATTACTGTCGCGTCACCGCTGTAGCTGCCGATCGTTACACTGGTTGCTTCATTAGTCATGTCGACTACGCCATTAGTGCCGGTGAAGCTCTTCAGGCTGCTTGCACCGCTGTTGTTCCAAGTGCTGCCGTTCAGTGTCAGACTGAAGTCCGCGCTTGTGCTTACACCTGTCCAAACGCTGCCATTTGTCAGCACTGCACTGCCTGCGGCATTAGCATTGCCATTCCACTTGCTGTTGTTCGCAGTAATTGTTACATCTGCACCGTTGTTATCGCCTGTCCAGCTGCTGTCGGTCAGGTTAATAGTTGTATTCGCGCCGCTGTTCTCACCGTTCCAAGTAGAAGCGTCCAGCTTAATCGTGCTACCTGCACCGCTGCTGTCGCCGGTCCAGGTCGTACCGTTCGTCAACGTTGCATTCAGCTTGCCGGTGTTCGCACCATTCCAGTTGCCCTTGCTCAGGCTCATCGTCGTATTGCCGGCGTTGTTGCCGCTCCAAGCTGCACCCTCCTTAAAGGTCAGCTCTACGCTGCTGTCGGCAGCTGTTGTAACATTGCCGTCCAGCTTGCTGAGGTTCTTAGCTGTAACCTTAGCATCCTTGCCGTTAGCAGTAATGTCGCTGCCAATAGTTGTATTTGCGGAATCAATTGTTACTGTGCTGTTCGCACCGTCTGCACTCACTGCACCTGTAATTGCTGCACTTTCAGTACCGTTGATGCTTACGCTGCTGTTCGCGCCTTTGGCGCTCACTGCACCGTTCACCTTTGCAGCCTTCGTTGCCTTGATGCTTACTGCACTATTCGTGCTTACATCACTGTTCAGCGTTGCGTTCACTGCAGTGATATCTACCTTGCTGTTATTGGCATTGATTGCTTTCGCACCGTTTACAGTCAGGCTGCCTGCATCCTTCACGGTCAGCGTGCCGCCAGTTGTTGCGATACCGTCACCGCTGTTGGCGGTAATCGTCATATCATGCTTGTTAAGCTGCAATGTAGTATCTTTAGCTGTAGTAACTGCGCTGCTGTCGGTCGTAATCGTCGTTGCGTCCTTCGTGAAGCTATAGATGTTGTTATCTACAGTGTTGGAGAGTACGCCTGCCTTGCGGTATTCCTTATCAGTCAGATGCTCACCGGTAATGCT
>JAIHZV010000006.1 GCA_022718015.1 Phascolarctobacterium sp.
GGTCTTGACATTTTAACTCAAGCAGCGAGCACTCGGAGATATTCATTTCTGTTTTTTATCCCAACTGGCTTATAATTCGGATATTTTATCTAAATTTGTATAGTAAATCAAAGCCTCTTTTGTGCTTCGTTTTATTCATGTTGCATCCATTTGGAACGGCAAAAGTTCGCAGCTTTCGTCGTTCCGCTTTTGGGTTGCTGCATCTTGTTTGTTCATGCTTGTGAAAGCCAAAACAAATGAGCTTACAGCTTTGCAATCATTATGTCTTTGTAGGCTGCAAAATCATTTATGCGACTGTTTTGCACGTACTTTTGTGCGTCTTTCAGCAGCTTGCCTCCAAAGCTCTGGTTTATCCAGTCGCAAAGCTCTATTATCTGGCTTTTGCCTGATGTGAACAAAACGTATTTTGTGTCGTCCAACAATGTAAGAACGTCCAAATAGTCTTTCAGTTGCCAATATGTATCAGCTTTATATGCGCTGTGTTCTGTCTGCAAATATGGAGGGTCAAGTAAGAACAGAGCCTTTTTGTTTGCCTTGTGAGCATTGAACAGTTCGCGATAATCGCAGTGTGTTACTTCCAGACCACTGAGATAATTTGCAACATTGTAGTCCGTCTTTACCATTCTGTTGTACATGGTCTGTTTGGTCAGCTCCTCATAACTTTGCGCCCAGTTTCCCGAAAACAAAAGAGAACCAGAAAGCGTGATATAATCGACCGCATGTCTCTTCTCTTCCTCTGCACACAACTCCAGTATCTTTATTTTCGTTTCTGTGGGGACTTTTTTGTTGTCTGGTACATTTACCAGCAATGGTGCAATGGAACGCAACAGCGCGTTTGTATTGGCCGCATTTGCCAATCTTGTGTCATAATGGTCAAAATCGTTGTAAATCACACGGCAATTGGGCAAGGTGTCTTTCGCTACACGTGAAAGCAGACCAGAGCCTCCGAAAAGGTCAACCACAGTATCTATGTCCTGAGTTTGCGCCAGAACTTCACTAAAACGCCTGACGTAATAACGTTTTGAACCTCTGAAAGGCAGAGGTGAGCTTGAAAATCGCTTAATCATTCAGCATAATGGAAAATTTTTATTATAAATGTTTTGAAATGTCTGATATTCAACGTACCTTTGTGGCAGGTTTGTTAGCTTCGGCGACGTGCAGAACCCTACCACAGGGTTTTAAGTCGATATGAAGAAGGGCTTCCCCTGGTTTGGGGAACTGAACAAAATTTTGATAATGTCCCTTTGCATCCTTGTTATTCTCCGTTGGTAGCGAAAAGCTCCCGATTATTTGGATAACAACTTAAAGATTTTGGACAACACCACATTTCTACGCACGGCATACATTGAGTTACGACCGCAGGGACTTAAAAGAGGAACGCAAAGAGCGCACCTTTTTTTTTTATGCCTTATTCTATGGAAAACGCGCGGTAATACTTGTATTTATAGATATACACAGGACGATTGTTTTTATCAATCCCCTGCTGTATGCGTGTCCTCAGCCTGCGGAGGTGGTATTTTAATTTCAGAATGTTACCGCCGACTGCCACTGAGCCGTCTGCATTGTAGCTCACCACCTGAATGCCTATCTGTGTGTATGCGCTGTTTTGTGTGTGTGCGCTTTTCTTTACCGTTATGGCGTTGCGTACACCTGTCATGCGGTACACCTCGTTACCGCTTGCATCATCCGCCTTTTTCACTACAAAAGGACGGCACAGTCCACCCAGTTCTTTGTTCAGCATATCATGGTCGAGCTTTGTATTTGCCACAGAAATACATTTCGGTACATACCATGTGCCTGCTGTCGATGTGTTCAGCACCACACCTTTATAATGCACATACTGCCTCTTGGGAGCACGCTTGATGCGTTTGCCCCTGTTCTTGGTGTAAGCCTTTCCGCCGCCAGTGCTGCGCCAGCGTGAACGGCGTTTCTTGCGCAGCATGATGATTTTGCACCCCTCTGGCAGTTTGCCGTGCCTGATATACACCGTTCCAGCCACGATTTTACATTCGAGGTTCAAGTTTTCGCCCTCCAGTTTCCAGCCGCTGCCGCCTATCCATGTGCTGCCGTTGTAGTAGCGCGTGTATTTCCTGCCGTCTGGCAGATAGACGGTTTGCCGCACGCTCTTGGCCGTACCCGTTGGCAGGACTTCCACACCATAGTTTGTACTGTCTCCCACTTTAACGGATTTGGTGCAGCTCACGACGCAAGGCGTGGTCAGTGCGTCCAGTTGTGACTGTGTTACCCCCTCCTTGCTCAAAAGCGGCATTTTCTCCGCCAGAATATCTTGCAGGTAGTTAAGCACGGTCTGCGGCATTTGCTTGATTTTCTCGCCGAGCGTCTGGTTGCTCTCCAGCACAGCAAACTTGCTGTATTCGTAGGACTCACCGCTGGCAGAGGAAGAAAGTGCAGCAATGCGGTATGTACGCGCTTCGGTGTATGTCTCACCGTATGCCTTAATGTCGGTTTTCTTGGTTGTTACATTTACATACCTGATATTGGCCGACGGTATGGGTTTCGCCGCCAGCGTGAGGACTTCGCCGTTGATAAACGCCAGCCCCGTGTTCGTGCCGTCGGGTTGGCGTAGAATGTACTTGCTGCCGCCGATATATCCCAACAGCTGCAATATCATTACCTGCTGCTGTATAAAGTCCAGCGTCTGCGTGGAAAGTGGATATTTGCCCTGTCCACCCGATGCGGTGGTGGTGCTTGTATAATTTGCTTTTTGCATAGTTGTTACATTTAACTGATAGGCATATAAATTGCCCTTTTTGATATGAGCTTGTATTTATCGACCAAAGCCGCTATTTCGGTGAGGCTCGTGTCGTAGAGGTCTGAGGGTACAGCCACAAGAAAACTGTTTTGCTGTGCCGTCAGTTTTTCCTCGTTGGTAAGCACTGGAACGGCTGTGTGGTCGTCCTGATACTCGCCCTTGTCATTGTATTGGTTTTCTGGTGCTGCCAGCGCAATGCGCGTGCCTGTCTCCGTAATGGCATACAGCCATTCCCCGTCGCGCTCTATTGTTCGTATGTCGAACTTTACCCCCGTGGGGCTTTTGAAAGCGTCATTGAGCACGGCACGCAAATAACACACTTGCCCGTTGTGGGTCAGTCTGTATGTATGTGCGGCGCGTGCTTCCGCAAACTGGTCGTAAACCGCTTGCAGACCGACAAGAGCAGCGCGAAGCAGTCCGAAGATGAGAGGCTGGCGGTAGAACGTGGGCAGAAGCTGCAACACAAACCGCTTTAAGTCGATTTCAAACATTATTCTACTGCTTTATATTCCTCATATATGACATTGGCCGTGCCGCCGACTATCTCATAATAACCGCTATACGGTCGGTTATAGCCTACGACGGTGGTATAGTTGCTTGCATTGCGCGCCTTGGCCTGTACACCTCCGCTTGCACTGTTGATGTCCACCACCACGACCGCAGGTATCGCCTTAATGGCTTCCAGCAGGTCGGTATTTCGATAAATGCCGTTAAATGGCAAATTGGTGATTACAGACCGCACCGCCTCGTCCACTGGTTTTGAGCCGTCTGGCAGTTCGCCGCGCTCGTTCATCAGCGTTGGGTCGTAGTAAACTTTCAAGTTAATGCGGATAAGGTCGGCCTCCTCATTGCGAAGCTGCACGCTTACCCCTGCGTCCTTTATCTCGTTTACATAGTGCTTCAGGGCTGCAAACTGGCTTTTGTTAAGCAGGCACGGCTTGCCGTCGTCTGTCCGTCCTGCCACCTTGATGTAAACGGTCGTTTCGTCTTCTGTGGCCACTGCATACTTCACGACCTGAGCCGTATCGATGTCTGTTTCGCTCATGCTGCTGGTGTCGTAGCGGTCGGTGTTCTCCAGAAGTCTGTACCCGTACATGAAAGCCTTTACTTTGTTCACATACCAGCGTAGCGTATGAGGTTCGAGCTGTTCGATGCGGCTGTCCACCTCTGCGGCGTGCTTGTCGAAAAGTACCTCGACCGCCCATACCGCGCAGGCGAAGACATAGAAAAGCACGTTTTCAATGCTTACACTGCTGAACTGCTGGTCGAATGTCTTGCGCGTGTCCAGACCGTAGGCCGTAACGACGGCGCGTTCCTTTGCAAACGCTGCCGTCATTCCATTTTTGATGTCCGAAATACTTCGAGCCATAAGCGCAGCCTTTTAGAGTTCACGGGCGATAAGCTCGTCGATCATGGTCTTTACAGTGCGGCGGTTTTCCTCAAAGGCTTTGAGTTCTTCCGCGTGCTGGTCGGTGTCGGTGCCGTTGGCGAGGATGGCAATCTGGCTGTCGATGTCATATTCCGTACCGATTAGCCCCGCCACGAACTTGGCGCGGCGGTTGTCGTCGTTTACGCCTTTTGCCTCTACCATGGTGCCACCGTCAGGGTGGCTGCCCGTATAGGAGAAGCCCTGCACGCTCTCGCCCGTTTCCTCGTTCTTCACTTCTGCCTTCTCCTCATTGAGGTAAAGCAGGTAATGCTCATTGTCGAACTTTACGAAATTCTTTCTTTCAATGTAACTAACTGTGTGCATAACTCTGTTTATTGGTCGGGGTCGACGATGCTGTAAAAGCATCTCTTACCGTCGCTCCCGATGGGTTGCTTGATAATCTTTGCAGCCACGGGTTCGGTAAGTTCCACACCGTCAAACTGACGCATAAGGGCTTTTGACCCTGTAAAGGTGATATGTTTCACCCACCCCATTACGGGGTTGCCGTCGTCGTCCACAATCTTGCCAGAATTGTATTCCAGCTGTTCGTAAATCTCGTACTGAATGGTTAGCATTTCACCGTCATACTTCGACTTGGAAACGTCGTAGCCAGCCAGATGGATTTCACGGTTGAGAATTGTGTCGATGTGGTACTTGCCGCCTGTGAGCTTTCCCTGTTTTGGTTTGATGTCGCTGAATTTTTTCATACCTAAAGTTTTTATTAAATGTTTACTGTCACAATGTACCATAAAGCCGAGCCGCGAGGCGACTTTTAGGCGTATCTGGTCATTGGCCATGCCGCGCTTCCTTAACCGCGCCACTTCCCTGCATAACGCTTTTTTGTTGCGCTTGCGGGCGAGGCAGTGGTCATGGTAGGTGACATAGCCGATGAAGTCGATACCACGGCTTTCCACGGGAAAGATTTGGTAGTTTCCTTTCAGCGTCAGTTGTCTGTCATTGTTCAAATAGTCATTAAAATAGACTAAAACACTGCTTAAAAACTGTTTGCTGTCCGAAAGAACCACGATGTCGTCAGCGTAGCGGTAATAATACCGCACGCCCACGAACTCCTTCACGAGGTGGTCGAGTTCCGACAAATAAAGGTTTGCGAAATATTGGGAAATGTAATTGCCGATGGGTACGCCGTCCGCACTTTCGATGATGTCGTCCAGCAGCCACAGCACTGATGGGTCTTTGATTTTCTTTCGTACAACCATTTTCAGTGTGTCGTGGTTTATGGACGGATAGAATTTGCGCACGTCTATTTTTAGGCAGTAGCGCGTCCCGTCGGGGTCTTTACGTAGGTCTGCACGCAGTCTGTGCAGAAGCGAGTGGATGCCGCGCCCTCTTATGCAAGCGTATGTGTCATTGGTGAAGGTCGGAGTCCATAATGGCTCTAATATCTGCAATATAGCCCACTGCACCACACGGTCGCGGTACGGTAGCTTGTAGATTTCGCGCTTTTTAGGCTCGTACTTTATAAAAATCTCATACGCCGAGGTCGTGTAGGTTCGGGTCTTTAGCTCCGTCTGCAATACTTGCAGGTTCTGAGCCAGATTTTTCTCGAACTCTACCACCTCATCACGCTGCCTTTTGCCCTGCCCCGCATTGTGGGCTGCCAGCAAAAGGTTGGGCATTGAGCAAATTTGCTCAAACAAATAGCCTTTTCTTTTCATTACGGGTCATTGTTTCTTTGGGTCTGCGGGTCTGTCGGGTCTGTCTGCTTTGCATAGTCGGGAATGGTCGAGACGGTGAAAGCCGCCCTACTGATACCCTTTTTGTCTTGCTATCTTTTGCCAAGAGGCAAGGTTCATTTCTCTTTTGTCGCCATTTCTGGTTTATATCTTGCAAAGTATAGGGGCGACGAGTAGTTCGCATTCGCATTCGTAGCCGTGTTGTTCGAATTCGTGTAGAACGCACCTGCGTTCGTGCCATTGTTCGCGTTACCACCAGCCGCGCGGACACGAAGACCACTGCGAGAGAACTGCAACCTGTCGTTATATCTTACGACGGTGCAAAATTAACCATTTTTCAGCGAGAAAACGCCTGTTTCCCAATATATTTCGACCGCCTTACGGCGGTAGTTTTAGGCTACGCGCCGTAACATTCTTTACTTTCGGTATTCAAAATTTCAAAGAGCGACTTTCATATTCTCGTTTTCGGGGCTTCGCCCGTGTCCGTTCTCGTTTTACGCTGCCTGCTCAATGATTGGGTCTTCCTCAAAATAGCAGAGGGGCGACGAGCAGTACGCATGCGCATTCGTAGCCGTGCTGTTCGAACTCGTGTAGAACGCACCTGCGTCCGCGCCATTGTCCGCGCCACCACCAGCCGCGCGGACACGAAGACCTTTAGAGGTCTTGGCGTTGGTGTAAAAATAGTCGGGGTAATTGTTAGTAGGACTGCCGCCCACCTCAGTAGGCATACAGCAAAGCCCCTGATAACTTATGCGCTTGATGTAGCCCTCTGTCTGTGGACATTCTGCCACCTTGATTTTGTCGTTTATGGTCGAGGGATCGAAAGCTGCAAACATTGAACGCGAAACGTACACTTCGCTCTTTTCTTCCCCTGCGTCCATTATCAGCCCGCGCGTCCACCGCCACAAGTGGCCATAACCTGCATGCATAAGACCGAAGAAACAAGGCACCTTGAAAGTCTTGTATGTGCCGCCGCTTGCGTCGGGCAGATTGTAGTCCACCAGACAAACGCCGTCGCCTGCCTCCAGCCCCACGCTGGTAGGAACCACGGGGTAATATCCGTTATAGTTACCCCAGTCTGGCATGTCCGTCACACCTGTGCCAAAGCCGCCCTGATAAAGGCCGTTTGCGTCTTTCTCTGCATTAAACGCTGCCTGACTGTTCTGTGTTCCCATGATTACCTCAAAGAGGAACTGCACCACGAACTGAGCCACAAACCAGTTTGCTTCCCAGCCCTCGCCGCGTTTGCGGGCGTATGTGCCGAAGTTCGTTGCGCTGATGCTCGTTGCCGCCATGCCCAGCATGGTGAGCTGTGCAGCGTTCTCAGCAGGTGCTTTGGTGTAGCTGGCCGCTTTCAGTGCCGAGCCGCTGCCGCCACGGAAACGCTCAGCGTCGCTAATCACGCTGCAAAGCATTTGGTTTGTTCTGTCCATAACGCCCGCACCGAGCCAGCTTGTGCCGCCTGCGGGTATGCGGATGCTTACGCCGTTGCCCACGGGCTTATTGAATGTGACGCACTTCACCAGCGCACCGCCCTCATAGAATATATTGGCGATGAAGCTGTTCCAGCACCACATGCACTGCCCCTGCGAACCGTCGAGAGCGGCGGGGCTGCCGTCGTCATACTTTGTGGTGGCCGTCGGGTCGAGTTTGCGCTTCTTGCGGTCGTCTGTCACGAGGTAGCGGCCAAGTCCCAACTTTGCGGGCAGGTCACGCAATGCCTGAAGGCTGCCGTAGTGGCCTGCCGCCGTAGGTGTGGCGTTTGACGTGTTCCAATAGCGGCCAGCTACGGGGTTGCCTGCCTGTTCCACAGCTTCGGCCAGCTCCATGCTGTGCGTTTCGCCTGTCTCGTCCATTACTTCGATGCGCATGTCCTTTAGCGCGCCCTTTGCAGCGTCCAGTTCATTGATACGCTTGCCGTTCTGAAAGGCTGCCAGCATAGCCACCACGCCTTTCTCTTGTTCTGCTGTTAATGCCATAAATTCGTATATATGTTATGTTAAACGTATGTTGCCGTCCTTGTCAAGTCTTATGCCGCCGCTGGTCAGTCTGATGCAGGGCGGCACGACTTCAACCCTGATGGTCTTGTAGTATTTTGTCCCCTGTGTAGGGATAACATGCACGCGGGTGATGCCCGTCTCACGCGCTTGTATCTCTCCGTCTGGCTCAATTTCTACGCTCTGCCCGTCCGTCTGATATATGACGTTCTGAGCGCAGCCGTCGGGTTTTACTTTTGGCTTGATATACTGCCGTACAGGATTGCCCAGCGTCACGGTGTCGGGTGCTTCCACCTTTAGACCGTTCGGCACGCCCTGCACAACCTGCTCCGCCCTCGCTATGGCAAGCTCCATTTCCGCGCGTGTCGCCTCCAGTCTTTCGGCGGCTGTCGCGGCCTGCTGTCCTGCCGTGTTGGCGTAGGTCGTGGCTGTCTTGCTCGCGTCAGTCGCGCCGATGCTCTCAGCTGTGGCCGTCTTTGCCTTTGCGGTGGCCGCGTCTGCGTCTGTAGCCGCCTGCTTTGCCTTTGCGGTGGCCTTGATGGACTCAGCTGTGGCGGCAGTGGCCTTGGCGGTCGCGTCGGTAGCTGCCGTTGTCGCCTTTTTGCTTTCCGCCGTAGCGGAGGCGGCTTCTCCCGTCGCAGCCTTTGCCGCGTCAGTAGCGGTGGCGGCGGCTGTGGTGGCGGCTTTTGCGTTATTTACGGCTGCTTCGTTCTTCCGCTGTGCTGCCTCTATGAACTCCCGAACATTATTGTCAGCACGTTCCGCGGCCTCTGTCGCGGGTTTTTGCAGCACTATGATGTCAGCAGCCGTAAAATCCTCCCACGTAAACTTGTAACCCCTTGTGTAGGCTGCCACGCAGTCGCTCTCTACCACGCCCTCCGTGTCGCCCATTTTGTCCCACAGCCATATATGCAGGCTTTCGGGATAATACACATTTTGCACGCCGTTTTCAAACAGAGCATTATCCAAAGCGATGTGCAGTTCATGGTGCAGCTCTCCCTCGCCGAGGCCGTGGTCTTTGAATATCACCAGCAACCCGTCACCGTCTGGCACGCAGCCAGCGTACACGCCGTCCTTTCTTGTCGCCTTTACCGAGTGGCTGCCCACCCAGTAGCGCAGCTCAAAGTCCACGTCGGGCAGTGCCACGACCTTGCCCGTACCGTCACGGAAACGCTCACGGATAACAAAGTCGCTTTTGTAGTTGATGTGTCTTGTCTCCATTATGTCAGCCTTATGTTGCCGCTGCCGTCCAGCCTCATGCCGCCGTTTGTCAGTCTGATGCGTGGCGGCACTACCGCGATGGTCAGCGTCTTGTAAATACTCGTTTTCACAGTGGCCACCACATTGACCCTGCCCACTCCCTCCTTCAGCGGGACGATGCAGCCGTCTGGTGTCACCTCCAGCACTCCGTCGCCGCCGATGAAAAGCAGCGAACCGATGCCAAAGGCGGGCAGTGCCCTTGCGCCGATGCGAGGGCGTTGCTGGTTGCCAAGCGTCACCTCCTTGGGGCAGTCGTTCACTTCCAGACGTGTGGGGGCTGACACGTTCTGAGTGCTCAGCAGCCCCACGAGGTTGTCAACCAGCGCACGTGTGGCCTCGCTCTTCTGTGTTTCGGCTGCCGCTGCCTTGGCCGCAGCGTCCACACCCGCAAGGCGGTTGTCTATGTCGTTGGTGATTTCCTGCACGTTGGTGTCGAGAAACAATGCCAGAGCGTCACGCACGTTGCCGCACGCCGTGATAAGGTCGGCAAACAGACTGCCCACCATTTCCACCGTCACGCTCTTTGTCACCACAGCGTCGCGTATGTCACGCGCCCGCTTTTCCAGTGCGGAGGTGTCTATCTCCGCCACCTTGTTTTCTGTCAGTTTTACCATTATGCAAATGTATCGTCAAATTGGTTGCAGAATATGCGGACGAGCGTCTGCCCGCTCTCGCTTGTCACGTCCTTGCCCTCGCTGAGCTGCTGTTGTACTTTTTTGATGCGGTTTACCTCTATGGTGTCGGCGGCGGTGTCCTTTCTGATGTGGGTGCCGCTGTCGAACTGTGAGCCGATGCCAGAGAGCTGCCAGCCCTTTACCTGCGTCGCCTCGTCCACGATGAGCCAGTCGCGCCATGGGCGTGGCGGTATGATGCAGCCGCCTATATATCTGGCGGTGGCTTGCAGCAGGACGTTTGTCTCCTTGGCCGATATGTCGGTCGCTGGCTCTATGTCTTGCGCCGCGTATGTCTTTTGCACCTGAGCGTCCACAGTGTCGGCCAGCTCCCAGTCGAGCGTCTGCCCGTCCTCCAGCCGCGCCGTGATGCTGATGCCGTTGCGCTCTGCCAGCGCGAAGATGCCCTCCACGCCGCCCAGATATTCCACGGCGATGTCCGCGAGGCTCTGTCTGTCCTTTACTGCTATCTGCATGGTGTCTTTATTTTATGTTTACCGTGCCGTCTGCGTCCACCGTTATGCGGGTGATGTCCACGCCTGCGGCCTTTATCATTTTCTTTGTCTCCTGCGGCCAGAACACGTCACGCTGCCCGCCCAGCATCTGACGCACCGCCGCACCTATAAGAGGGCGCTCCTTGAACTCGCCGCGCTGTGCCAGCAACACCGCCTCGATGGTCTGAGCGTCGCAGTCGGTAACTACTGCCGACTTGCGCTCCACAAGCAGGTCGCCCGTCTCTATGTCTGTTTGCAGTCCTTTCATTGCTTCACCTTTTCATTCTCGTAGTCACCGCGCTTGCTCTCAGTAAGTCGGCTTCCTGCCCAGCTTGCCACGCCAGTCTTCAGCTTCGCGCCGCCGTCCTGCGGTACGGGTGTCCAGCTCGTGAAAGCCTGCTTGAGCTTGTTTATATCCTTTTCTATAAGGTTCAGCCGCGTGGTGATGTCTTCCACCTTTACCATGCCGCCGAGCTTTCCGCCGTTCATGGTCACTCCGTTCTCGTCCACCACCACGCTGGCGGTGTCCGTGTCCTTGATGACCACCTGCACCTCCTCGATGTCGTCGCACAGTATTACCATGCCCGCGGCACCGTCGGCCACATAGCCTACCATTACAAAGCTGTCCTTGCGTGGTATCTGTACCACACCCACCGTACTGCCTTGGTTGGCTTGCAGGTTCACACCCAGCAGCGGCGCGTCCTCATTGAGCGGCTGCACGTCCACGGTGCGGGCTTCCTTGTCAACTGCCGTAACGGTGCCGACCGTGAAGCCTGTGCCGTTTCCGCCTTGCGTGGCGAGCTGCTTTATCATTGTCGCGATGTTCATGCTTTTACTCCGCTACTCTCTGCCCTAACGTTATTTCTTGCCGATAACCGCCAGAGCCGTATTTAATGACATTCTTTTTTACTTGATATATACCCATTGGCGTGCCGTCTATCTTGATGCCCACCGTGTCGAGTTTGTCTGCCAGCTTGTAGCCGAATGTCGTCAGGCTACCTTTGAGGCCGTCGCGTTTCAGGCGTTTAATCTCCTGCTCCGCCCATGCCTTTAGCTGGCTTTCGGTCTTGTTGTAGGTGGTGAGTGTGCGGCGTTCTCCGTCTGCGTCGCCTACCTCCATTTTTATTTTCTTGTTGTCGGGCATGATGCTCACGGCTTTCACGTTCAGCCGCATGGTGTCGGCTTTCTGCTGTTCGAGGCTTTGGTCGTTTATGATGTTCACGCCTGTGGCGAACACCTGCGTGGCATTTGTACCATGGTCGAAAATTACACCAGCGTAAAGTACAGGCTTCCCGTCCTCATAGCGGAAGAATGAGCGGATGCCGCTTTCTTGCAGTTTGCCCAGCAGACTGGCCACGGTGTCGGATGTCACACGGTATGCGCCTAAAGTCTGCTCGCCCATGACCTTGATGTCGGCAAGCCCCTGGTCTTTCAGCAGCTGTTCCACGGTCACGCTCTTGTATGCCTTTTTGACGGCTGGCATTTGTTTTAGCCTGAACATTTCATCCTCGCAGTCAAGCACCACGGGCGTTTTGAACCCTACCTCCTTTATATAGCCGACAAAGGCCAGCTCGTTGCTGTCGTCGTAGCCGAGCCACACCTTTACAGCGTCGCCGCGTTTTACGGGGATTTCCGTCTCACCGTCCCACTTTAATTTTTTGGGCAGGGTGATTTTGCAGAGGTCGGTCAGCTTTTCCGTGTCACGGGTGATTTCCACCTCCGTGACAAAATCGAGCTGCCATGTCTTTGCACCCGTTATCTCTATTTTTGCCGTCAGTCTGTACATGGTTCAAATACCGTTTAATGGGTTGTTAAATGCCGTTTAACCGTTTATTTATATTCGGTGCTGTACACGTTATAGTCTCCGTCCGAAAGCAGGGACAATTCTATGGGCTGGTAGTTGCTTTCCGTCGCCTGTGTTACTGAAAAGTTCTGCACCACCACTTTGCTGATGTCGAAAAGTTCCAGAAACTCTGAATGTACATATATGGTTTCTTTCACGTCGAAGAACTGCCGCAGCTGCGTGATGCCGTCGGATGGGTATTCGTCCACGATTTTGCCGTCTCTGAGTGCCTGCACGCCCACTATGAGGTTGATGCCATAGTCGCCGTCGTTGATATATTCCTTTACCGTGCCGTCCATACCCACCAGCGGCGTGGTAACGATGTTCTTGCGCTTGGATATGGCGGCTATCGCGTCGTTGATGGTCAGCTCTTCGCCGCTCTCTTTCCTGAATGTGAGTTCACACAGCGCATAGCGGTCAGCCCAGAAACTCTTGTCTGTGTAGGGGCTTGCCACCTCTGCCGCTTCTATGTTACCGCCTGCACCGTCCCAGTTAGGCGATGCGGTTGTGCGCGATGGCTTGAAGCGGTAGAGGTAGCCTTTTAGCTGTGTTGCGGCGGATGCGGCCACAAATTTGAAACTGATTGGTAACATTTGCTTTTACTCCATTGCTAAGTTCGTATCGTTGAGGGCAGAAAGCAGGGCTTGCGCCACAACGTCCTTCACTCGTTCCGCGCTTTCTTGCAGGTTCGCGGTGTGTATCTCCAAACGCTCCACGAGTTTGTCCACATGGATGCTCACATTCTTTATCTTGCCGCCGCTGTCGCTGCTGCCGCCCGTCTTCTTGCTGGCAGTCGCGCCTGCCGTGCCACTTGTCACGTCTGGTACGGTCGGGGTGGGTACTTCGGGAATGGTCACGCCTGCTGTGGCTGCCGACTTGCCCTGTTTCTTGGTGCTCTTTTTAGCATTGCTTTTCTCGCCTGCTTTCATTTCTGCAGTGTATGCGTCGTTGAAAGCCTTGCCCACTTCCTTGCCGTAGTCGCCGTATGCGCCTTTCAGTTTGTTCAGTGCTGCCGTGATGCCGCCAGCGTCGAGCTTGAAGGCTGCCTTTATAAGGTCGCCTATCGCCCCGAAGGTCTGCTTGGCCAGATTGCCGATACCTGAGAAAACGGCTTTGAAAGCCGCCCACAGTCCTTTCAGTACCGCACGGAACTTCACCGAGGTATTCCAGAAATAAACGCCCACGGCGATGAGCGCGGCGATGGCCGCAGCTATCCAGCCTATTATCGGGATGTTCATTATGGCAATACTCACAGCCCTGCACGCAGAGACTGCCGAGAGCTTGAACGCACCGAAGCTCACCGAGGCGATGCCTGCAAAGGTGGCGGACGCACCGCCTGTGGTGATAAGAGAAAGCAGGAACGCACCCAATGCCTTGATGCCCGACCAGATGCCTGCCGTAGAGAAACGGAGCAGGGCTATGGTGCAGCGGCCTATGTTCCCGATGAAGCCCAAAGATATGCCGTTGGCCAAAGCCGTGCGGCTGCCCATAAGCGTGATGCTTATTGCTGCCGTGCGTGCCATGGTGGCGACGCGACCGAGAGCTGCGGCATAGTTTAGGCTCATGGCAAGCCTTACGCCTTTATATATACCAATAAAAACAGGTGTAAGCTGTGATAATGGCGCGGCTGCACTTGCCGCAACCCCAACCCATGCAAAGACACCGCCTGTAAGCTGTGTAAAGCTGATTTTTATGTCCTCTATCTGCTGGCGGAAACGGGCACGTTTCTCTGCGGTACTCTCCATAACGGTGGCGGCCTGCTCCTCTGCGCTGTTTGTGCCCGTTACGGCTTCGGTAAACTGTCCCAGCTGCTCAGTACCCTGCACGAGGGCGCGCGCCGCGTTGGCGTTCTCCATGCCGAACAGCTTGCTGAACAGTGCCGAGTCGTTAAGCACTGGCTTCAACAGTTCGAGCCGCTCTTTCAGGCTCTTGCTCTTGTCGCCTAATGCCAGTACGTCGATGCCTGCCCGTTCCAGTTCCTCGCGCGTGTCCTTGGGCAGGAAGCGGCCTTGTGAGAGTATAGAGAGGGTGTTGCGCAAAGCCACACCGCCCTCGCTGCCTTTCTTGCCTGCCTTGTCGAGCACCTGAATGGCTGCGTTCGTTTCCTCAAAGCTCACGTTTGCTGCCTTTGATGCCATACCGCATTGTTCCAGCGCAGCCTTGATGGCTGGAAGCTCCGCACTGCCCGCCTGTCCTGCCGCTGCCATGACATTCATCATTTCCGTCATTTTTCGGCTCGCCTCCATAGGGTCGGCGAGGCTCACACCGTACTGGTTCATGGCTGTGGTCAACACTTCGGCGGCTGCCGTTCCGTCATTGCCCATTAACTTGCTGGTTGTCTGGATAGCGTCGCCCATGGCTTTGAGTGCAGCGGGGCATTTGCCAAGTTCAGGCGAGAGTTGGGAAAGGATTAGTTTGTAGCCTTGTACAGCTACGCTTGCATCCGTACCGAAAGCCTTTGCCGAGCTTCTTGCGTACCCCTCTATGGTTTTCAGTCCATCGCCTGTCACGCCTGCCACTGCCGAAAGGTCGTGCATCTGGCTGTCGAGAGTTACCGCACCAGACCCGATGTCCTTTAATACGCCCGAAACGTTTTGCAAATAGTCAGAGGCCAAATTGAGCTTTGCAAGTCTGCCAGCCCATTTCTCGCATACCTCGCAAACGTCTTCCGCTTTCTTTGTGAAAGTTTCGGCATTTTGCGACATTTGGCTTATGTTCTGCGAAAAATTGCCGCTTATGTTAAAATTATAGACAAACTGTTGCATATCTCATTTTATTTTCTTACATTTGCTGCATAGTAAAACATAACACTATGGTAGAAGCAATTTTTTTATTTTTGGCTAAGGTGGTAACAGTGATTATTTGCGCTGGTTTCCTTGTTTTGCCGTTATATCTCATTGCCACTTTGTTTTACGCAATTTACAAGGACTGTCGTTGCCCGAATAAAGCCAAAAGCACGCGCGATAAAATCTCAGCGTGATTTTTCATCC
>JAIHZV010000203.1 GCA_022718015.1 Phascolarctobacterium sp.
TTTCGGCAAGGATATGGAGGGTATTACAAGGATTGCCGTGGAGGGCGCGAAGCTTATTCGTCAGCTGACGGAGGAGGAGGTTGCACGCAGCGGCATGAATATCCGCTACGAATATTCTCCTGAAAGCTTTACCGGTACAGAGATTGATTTCTCTGTAGCTATCTGCGAAGCTGTGATGCAGGAAATGGGCGCGACGAAGGAGAACCCGATTATCCTCAACCTGCCCTCGACCGTAGAGATGTGTACGCCGAATACTTATGCTGACCAGATTGAATATTTCTGCCGTCATATAAAAAACCGCGAGGCAGCGATTATCAGCGTGCATCCGCATAATGACCGCGGCACGGGCGTTGCTTGCGCTGAGTTGGCGCTGCTGGCTGGTGCAGACCGCATTGAAGGCACGCTGTTCGGCAATGGTGAGCGTACCGGTAATCTGGATATCGTGACGGTAGCACTGAATATGTTTACGCAGAATGTGGACCCTGAGCTTGATTTTTCGCATATCCTCGATATAAAAAAGGTTTATGAGGAATGCACGAAAATGCGCGTGCCTGAGCGTCAGCCTTATGCCGGCGAGCTGGCCTTCACTGCGTTCAGCGGCTCGCATCAGGATGCTATCCGCAAGGGCTATGAATATATGCAAAACAGCGGTACCGAGAATTGGGAGGTTCCGTATCTGCCGATTAATCCCGCTGACCTGCATCGTGAATATGAGCCTGTTATCCGCATCAACAGTCAGTCCGGCAAGGGCGGCGCGGCCTTTGTGCTGCAGCATGCAGTCGGCTATAATCTGCCGAAGGAAATGCATCCGGAGTTTGGCAACATTGTCAAGGCTGCAGCTGATGAATATGGTGATGAGCTCTCCAGCGAGCAGATTGTGGAGCTGTTCCAGAAGGAATATATCGGATTTAGCGGCAAATACCAGCTGCTGCGTCATCGCTTCACAGAGCTTAACGAGGCCGACGGCAGCGTTCATAGCCGCTTTGAGGGTGCAATCGCTGTCTGCGGTGCAGAAAAGAACATGGTCGGCGTAGGCAATGGTCCTATCGACGCCTTCTTCCAAGCGCTCAGCGGCGTGGGCATCGACGGCTATGGCTTTGTGAACTATCATGAGCATGCTATTTCACGCGGCTCCGATGCTCAGGGCATCTGCTATATCGAGCTGAAGAAGCCGGATAGCAGCCATATCTTTGGCGTAGGTATTCACTCCAATGTCAACGTGGCAGCGCTTAAGGGTATTATTTGTGCGATAAACCGCGCTGAAAAATAAAATGCTTGTATAAAAATAAGGGAAAGACTTTTTAGATACTAGATATAGAAACAAAAATAAGGGAAAGAAAAAACTCGCTGGCCGTAAGGCTGGCGAGTTTTAGTCTTGGGTGCGCCCAGCAGCTCTTCTTATGTTTAGGAAGGTCTAAGCTTATTTTAATTGCTAAAGCTGTATGGGTATGTTAAAATGAATGTATTGCAAGAAGATGATTATTTTAATGTATCAGTTTCTAACATTAGATGAAAATACTGAAATAATACATTCAGAAATGCGTAGGGACGGAGAAGCTGATATTTACTAATCATCACATGGAGGAAACAACTATGTTAGTTATACTTATTGATTTAGCATTGGCCTATGCCATCGGCAAATTTGCAGAGAGCAAGGGGCGTAATTTCTGGGGCTGGGGCGTAGCTTCGCTGTTCTTCAGCCCGATTCTTGTCGGTATTGTGCTGGCACTAGTGAAAAACCTGAAGCAGGAGCAGGAGTTTGCCAAGCGCGGTATGGAGCAGGAGCAGCTGCATGACCGCGTGGCGGTGAACGAGGTGCAGGTCAACCAACGCTTCGAGAATGTGGAGCAACAGCTTTCGCATATGAAGGAGCGCGTGGACAAGCTCGAAGGCAAACACGAGGAAACGCTTGCAGGTTCTGCTTCCGCGCAGCTACAGGCGGGCGTAGCTGCTGTTGATGCGACGGTTGCAGATGCTGCTGCACCCATATGTCCGCATTGCCACAGCGCAGTGAAGCCGAACGCCAAGTTCTGTTCGAACTGTGGCGCGCCGCTAAAGAAGGAAGGCTGAGCGTATGAAATTCCTGCAAAAATATCTGCGTGCGTGGCGCGACTGCACGGGCGGACAGCAGCTGACGCTGATGGCAGAGCTGACTATCTGCAACGCGCAAAATACACAGCTTCTGGAGCTGACGGATGCTGAACGCGCACTTGTGGAGCAATGCGAGCAGTCGCTGCGTGAGCGTTTTCCTTATCTGGTGCTGGAGCGACAGGAGCGTATGGTGGAAACAAGCCTGAAGCTTTTCACTTATGCGCGTTTTGTGGATGAGCCGCAGTTTTTGGAAGCTTTCCGTAGTGTGCTTGCCGTTGTGCTGCATACGTTGAATAGCAGCGAACGTTTGCAGGCACGGCTTATGGCGAGCGGTACGCTTGCAGACCGCAAGCTGGTGCAGATGTTCAAGTTCTTGAGCAAGGACGAGCTTGTAGACTACAAGCTTACGGAAACGCGACCAGCAGGAGCTCCGAGCGTGATTACGAAGCAGCGCGTGAAAATGTATGGCCTGGTCCTTCTGATTATCCTTTGCCTGGGCTTTTACATTTATCTCAATCTGTCGAGCGAGCAGCTGCACAATATCATACCGACGATTGACGTATAAAATTTGTTATATTGAGCTGAAAAAGCCGGACATCGCCCTTATCCTTGGTGTGGGTATTCACTCCAATGTCAACGTGGCAGCGCT
>JAIHZV010000204.1 GCA_022718015.1 Phascolarctobacterium sp.
ATATTTTCTGAAGTCTGTTGGGCGCATTTTTACCTCCAGTTATTCTGTAACAAAAAGGCTTCGCAAAGTATTTGCAGAAATGGAGTTTAGTTCATTAAAGAATACTAAATTACCACTATGTAAAAATAATACTTTGGTACAGTATTTTTCAAGTAGGTACATATCATGTGAAGAAATAATTATAGTTTTGCCTTTGTTCTGCTCATCTTTGAGAAACTTGAAAAAGCGTTCAGAAAGGTCTGGATCAAGACCAGTTGTCGGTTCATCTAATATGTAGAAATCAGGGTTATGGACAATGGCACGAGCTATTTGTACGCGTTGCTGCTGTCCCCCGGATAATGTTTCTACTACTGCTTCTGCTTTGCTTACAAGATGTACTAATTCTAAGGCTTGCTGAGTTTTCTGATTTAGTTCATCACTTTTTACTCCACCTAGCAGTGCTCCTAAATACACATTTTGTCTTACGTTTAAATACCAGTCAATAATGCATCGTTGTGCAGAAAAACCTATAGAGTAGGCTGGTTGCTTGATATTTAAATATTTTTCGTTATAATCAATAACTCCTGCTGTTGGTGTAAGTAATCCGTATAATGAATTTAGCAATGTTGATTTTCCAGCACCATTAGCTCCGATGAGGGCAACCAAATCTCCTTTATTTAATGAAAATGAGATATTTTTTAGCGCATGAAAATCGCCAAACTTTAGTGATAAAGAGTCTACTTTGAGAAAATAATCATTGTTAAAATTCTGGTTCATAAAAATATCACTCCTTATAGTTGCATTATATCATAGATGTGGTATAATGTACATAAGAAAATTCGCCTTTCATACTAATTGAAATGAGGTATTTAATCATGACTCAAGCGTTAAGACACTTAATCAATGATTTGCAAGGCAATATGGAAGTAATAGGTTTATTCTTGGAAAGACCTAATGATGTAATTGAAAAGTATGGTATTGAAGGAATTGAGAAAGAGTTGTTACTCACTCGTAATATTGAGGGATTGACACAAGTTGGTTTAACTAAAAAATCTGCTTATGTTGCAATGAGTAGTGCTCATTCACAATTGTGTACCTGCCATCACCATCCTATGTGTGATACTCCAATAAGCTAATAATAAATGAAAGGCGTTTTTTCTCAATTCAAAAAGGAATAAAAATATGAACAATGATTTTATTGAATTAAAAAGAGAAGTTGATACAGAGATTTCAAACTTATTAGTTAAATTTATTGATTTATATCGTGTTAATGGTTTGAGTCCTTATGTAGCTTCAGTCTACTATAGGTTTATTTTAGCATCATTTGAAGTTGCAAGGAAAGAAAGATACAGTATTTCTGCATTATCAATTATTTTTAATAAAAACAAATTACCGACGAACTTATTGGTGAATATCTATGCTCATTCGTTATACTGTTTGGCGTTATATGATAAACAAAAAATTTATGAGGAGTTTATAATATGACTTATAATAGCGATAAACGGAACTTACAAATTCAATATCAAGCATTACTGGATAATGCAAAACAAAGTCCTGAGTATTATGTGGAAGAAAACGAATGTTGGACATTCTTTCGATCACGAAAAAGTACTGGTAGATTACCAAGTCAGGGTTTTAAAATTCATCTGAGTGCTACGATTTGCAATTTAAATACTATTTTTGAATTGTTCTATAATTATATAAAAAGTACTAATCTTGAATGGAAAGTCATGAAATCATTTCGTGATTTAGAAAGACAGAATATTGGATTCAACGATTTTAGTCAAATAGGTAAGTTCATAACTATTTATCCGTATAATGATGAAATATTTTTGAAATTATTATATGATTTCGGCTTGCTATTTAAGCATCAAGATAGTATTAGCATACCATCGGATTTTCGTTTTATGCAAAGTAAAATTGTGTATTATAGATATGGTGACATTTTAGCAGACGACAAAGAAACTTCTTTTATAGATAAGAGAGATAGGAAGATTCCTGACAATATTGTTGTGCCTGTAACTGATTATTATGTTGCCCGTTACTCGGCAATACCACAGCACTTGATTATTTTAGAAATAGTTAAACAGAGTGGCAAAAATACAGTGTTGAAAGCTTTTGATACTAAAATAAGAGAAGTAGTATTTTTGAAAGAAGCTACATACTTATCTAATATTGATATATACGGAACAGACTCTTTGGATAGATTGGCTGTTGAGAAGCGGGTTCTTATGAAAACTAATGATCTACAATTTATACCTAAGTTGTTAGATGATTTTTATGTTGAAGATCATTATTTTTTAGAAATTCAGCAGATCAAGGGTGAAAATTTACTGGATTTTATGCAAAAGAATCTCAATTTAGATATATATTCAAAGGTGCAAATTGTAAAAAAATTAATAGACCGTTTAGAAGTATTATTGAAATTAGGTATAATTTATGTTGATATATCATTTTCTAATATTATTATTACTGAAGATGGTGAGATAAATTTAATAGACTTTGAGTATTGTAAGATATTAGGTGAATGGAATCCACCAGATATAATAGCTGGGTGTATAGGTTTTTATGATCCACAATACACTACCGTAGATGAAAATAGAACAATTTTTGCGGTAGCTGCATTGCTTTTATATATGGAAAAGTTCACTGTAGTTAAGAAATTATTTAAAAGCAAAGATGAAGAAAGGTTCCTAGATTTTTTAAAAGAAAATTTTTATGTAGATACTATATTCTACCATATAT
>JAIHZV010000205.1 GCA_022718015.1 Phascolarctobacterium sp.
GCAGGCGGCTGCATCGCCAAGACGCCGGAAAACGCCAGCACGACAAACAAAATAAAATGTATCACCACCGAGCCGCAAAAGCCAAAGCGCTGGCGTGCCTTCGCCTGCAGCCTTTCAATCTGCTTCATTTTCATTTACCGCCATCCGTCGCCAGACCAAAGCGCGACACACCTGCGCCCTTCAGCCTATCCACCAGCTTAATCACCTCGCCGTATTCCAGCGCCTTTTCCGCGCGGATAACCACAGCAAAGCTTTTGTTCTTCTTCTGCTCCAAAGCTGCCTGCAAAACCAGTGTCTCCACATCCGTCTGCGCCTCGCCAAGATACACGCTGCCATCTGCCTTCATCGTCACAGCAAACGTAGTCGTTGTATCCGTCGCCGCATTCTTCGCCTGCGGCAGCTTCACAGGAATCGTCTTCAGGTCAATCATATACATCGTGCTCAGCATAAAAAAGACCAAGAGGAAGAACATAATATCAATCATCGGAATAATCATCAGCGGCGGCGTTTTTCTTGCACGCACATCTCGCAGCCTCATGACCTTGCACTCCTCGTCTTTGCCTCCAGCAACGCACTGCAGCACTGCTCCAAATCCGTAATCATATTGTCCATGCGGTGAGCAAAATAGGAGTGAGCGCAAAGCGACATAATTGCCACGCAAAGGCCGGTCGCCGTCGCAATCAGCGCCTCGCCAATGCCGCCGGTAATCGCCAGCGGCGCACCCTCCTGCACATTAAAAATACTGAACGCGCCGATCATGCCCACGATAGTGCCTAAAAGGCCCAAAAGCGGCGACATCGTCACGATAATACCCAGATAATCCAGCTTGTCACGTAGCGTCGCCATAAAAATACCGGCACGGCTTTCGAGGAACGCACTCAGCTCCTCCCTGCTGCCACTGTTTTCCACAGCATCAGCCAAAAGCTGCGCACACGCTCCGTCAGCCTTACGCGCCAGCTCTGTCGCCGCCGCGATATCCCTGCCGCGCACCGTCGCACAATAGCTGGCGGCGAACGCCGCGCCGCTGTCTGCGCCCTTATAATATATAAACCGCTCAATGGCGATTGCTATCACAGTTATAGAACAGGCGAGCAAAGGCCACATGACCAGGCCGCCCTTATGAAAGTACATTATTAAATCTGTTATTGCCTGCATATTTTCCTCACAAAGTTATAGAAAGAATCATTAAGAAATACCCTCTCCACCTGCTTCGCAGGCACCTCTCCCTGATAGGGAGAGCTTATTCGCAGAACCTCCGTAACGCTAGTACGTCTAATAAGTCGCCCCTGTAAGGGGAGATGTCAGCGCAGCTGACAGAGGGGTATCAAAAGTTATCAGAATGTCATTTCTGCGCCTACACGCCAGGTGCGGCCATCAATGCTATAGGTATGATAAGTGTCATACAGGAAAGATTTATTAAAGATATTATCTACACCAGCATAAACGCGGTAATTTTTGTTGAACTGCTTGCTGACAGTCAGACCAGTGGTGCTAAAGGAATAATCATGCTGATAGTTTGCAGAATTAGATTGATGATAATCAAAATAATATCTGTTATATAAATTTACAGTCAACGGATTTTCTTTAGCATCAGTCCAAGTTAATTGTACCAAACCATTATGACGTGCTCTATAAGCTAAACGATTGCCGGTTTGTTGGTCTTTTGCATCAAGATAGTTATAAACAGTTCTGAGACTCCAATGTTCATCAAAGTTATAACCAAACTCAGTCTCAAGCCCACTGATTTTTACCTTACCATAGTTGACATACTTGCTCCAAATACCAGGATTCGTAAGTGTTTCCGGACCAGTATAATCATCACCATCAATCATGTTTTTAATATCATTATGGTAATATGTTACTTTAGAGTTCAGTTTCCCCAGTTCTGTTTCAAAACCCAAGTCAAAATTCGTGCTGGTTTCAGGATTCAAATCAGGATTACCTAATACATGAACTGTCATAGGTGCCATGCCGCTCTTTTCCATCTTGGAATACAATTCATACAGAGTCGGCGCACGATAGCCTTTACCATAGTTAGCTTTAATACGTGCATTATCGCTCATGCTGTAGGTAGCACCGATCTTCGGAGAAGTATGCGTACCGAAAGAATCGTGATGGTCAACACGTACAGCAGGAATTAACAGCAATTTATTACCTACGCGCAGTTCATCTTGCAGATAAAGCGCCACCGTTTCAGAAGATACTTCAGAAGAAGGTTTCGTGATACCGTTAATGGTTAAATATTTTAAGCTGCTGCCAGAATCTCTCAAATGAGTGCCATCCATAGTATCTTTCTTGTATTCAGCACCCCAAGTCAAAGTGTTGTTATCATCCATTTTATAGGAGTCTTTGCCTTCGACAACTAATTGTTTATAGTTGTTTTGGTCAAAGTCCACGTCTTTTTTAGTGTTGGTATTTAAATTAATGTAATGGGAAGTGTTTTCTTTACGCAGTTCGCTAAAATATGCTCTTACATTATAATCATGTTTGCCATCTTTACCATTGAAGCCCAAGCTAAAATCAGAACGATTATTATCATAAAAATGAGAAGAAAGCTGCGGATATTTTTGAATAGTAGTCGGATCAGGCATTGAAGCATTTAATTGTTCCATAGTGTATCCTTGAGCTAGTAGACGATTAACAAAAGCTTGACTATTTACCACAGCTGCCGGAGCGCCACCTGCAATAGCTTGTTTTCTAATGAAAGCAAGCATAGTAG
>JAIHZV010000206.1 GCA_022718015.1 Phascolarctobacterium sp.
GGACCTATGCGATAAAAAAGGAGGTAACAAGATGGCGCTTGAAGCTTTAAAACAAGCGGAGCAACGGACTGTCGGTGTAAAACAGACAGAAAAGGCCGTCGTAAGACAAGCTGCCGCAATCGTCTACATCGCAAAAGATGCCGATGAGCGAGTTACCGCCAGACTGCAGGAGCTTTGTGAAGAGCACAACGTTCCGCTGGATTGTTCAGAAACGATGCTGAACATCGGCAGAGCCTGCAGCATTAATGTCAAGGCCGCCGCTGCTGCGGTACTTAAATCCTGATAAGGGTCTGACATAAGTCAGGTTTTTATAATCATTAAAATCTAATTGTTTGGAAAGGAGGTGCCGATATGCCTACAATTAACCAATTGGTTCGTAAAGGTAGAGAGGTTCTGAAAAGCAAATCTACTGCTCCGGCATTGAAAGAATGCCCGCAAAAACGTGGCGTGTGCACCCGTGTTTACACCACTACCCCGAAAAAACCTAACTCTGCACTTCGTAAAGTAGCTCGTGTACGTTTGACCAACGGCATTGAGGTTACTGCTTACATCCCAGGTATCGGCCATAATCTTCAGGAACATAGTGTTGTTCTGATCAGAGGCGGAAGAGTCAAGGACCTTCCTGGTGTGCGTTACCATATCATTCGTGGTGCTCTTGATACTGCAGGCGTTGCTAACCGCAACCAATCTCGCTCCAAGTACGGTGCAAAACGTGCTAAAGCAAAGAAATAATTTCAAGAAAACATTAAGAATGATTTAATCCTAAGGAGGGAAACACATGCCGAGAAAAGGCCCTGTAACCAAGAGAGACGTACTGCCGGATCCGGTGTACGGTTCTAAGCTTTTAACTAGATTTATTAATAAAATTATGCTCGACGGCAAAAAAGGCGTTGCTGAACGTATTGTATACGACGCATTCGACCTGGTTCGTGCAAAAACCGGCAAAGATCCTTTGGAAGTGTTCGATGCTGCTATGCAGAACGTAATGCCGCTGCTGGAAGTTCGTGCTCGCCGTGTTGGTGGTGCTAACTACCAGGTTCCGGTAGAAGTACGCGCTGACCGTAAAACCACCCTGGGTATCCGTTGGCTGGTAAACTACTCTCGTCTGCGTGGTGAAAGAACCATGTACGAGCGTGTAGCTGGTGAAATCATGGACGCATCCAATGGCACTGGCGCAGCTGTTAAAAAACGCGAAGATACCCACAAGATGGCAGAAGCAAACAAAGCATTTGCTCATTACCGCTGGTAATGACCTGTCTCAGTTAATTTGAGGAGGATAAAGAAGTGGGCAGATTAATTCCGCTTGAGAGAACTAGAAATATCGGCATCATGGCTCACATCGATGCTGGTAAAACCACCACCACTGAACGTATTCTGTTCTATACCGGCAGAGTACATAAGATTGGTGAAACCCATGAAGGTGCTGCTACCATGGACTGGATGGTTCAGGAGCAAGAGCGTGGTATTACCATCACCTCTGCTGCAACCACCTGCTACTGGGAAGGTTCTGAGCACCAATTCGATAAACATCGTATCAACATCATTGATACCCCGGGCCACGTTGACTTCACTGTAGAGGTTGAACGTTCCCTGCGTGTACTTGATGGTTCCGTTGCAGTTTTCTGTGCTAAGGGCGGTGTTGAGCCTCAGTCCGAAACCGTATGGCGTCAGGCTGACAAATACCATGTACCCCGTATGGCATATGTAAATAAAATGGATATTACCGGTGCTGATTTCTATCGTGTAGTTGACATGATGAAAACTCGTCTGAATGCTAACGCAGTACCTATTCAACTGCCTATCGGCTTTGAAGATACTTTCCAAGGCATGATCGACCTGATCAAGATGAGAGCAATCGTTTATGATGATGCACTCGGTAAAGAAGAAGAGTTCGTAGAAATTCCGGCTGACATGAAAGAAAAAGCAGAAGAATATCGTGCTGCTATGGTCGAAGCTGTTGCTGAATCCGATGACGAGCTGATGATGAAATACCTCGAAGGCGAAGAGCTGACTGAGGAAGAAATCATGGCTGGCATTCGTAAAGCAACCATCGCTTGCAAAATGACTCCGGTTTGCTGCGGTTCTTCCTACAAAAACAAAGGCGTTCAACCGATGCTGGACGCTGTAATCCAATTCATGCCTGCGCCGACCGATGTTCCTAACATCAAAGGTGTAAACCCTGAAACCGGCGAAGAAGACGAGCGTCCGTCTAGCGATGAAGCTCCGTTCTCCGCACTGGCATTCAAGATTGCTACCGACCCGTTCGTTGGTAAGCTGGCATTCTTCCGTGTATACTCTGGTAGCCTGACCGCTGGTTCTTATGTATATAACTCCACCAAAGGCAAACGCGAGCGTATCGGTCGTATCCTGCAAATGCATGCTAACCACCGTGAAGAAATTGAACAAGTTTACTCCGGTGATATCGCAGCTGCTGTAGGTCTGAAAGACACCACTACCGGTGATACTCTCTGCGATGAGAAAAACGAGATCATCCTTGAATCCATGGTATTCCCTGATCCTGTAATCTCCGTTGCAGTTGAACCTAAAACTAAAGCTGACCAAGAAAAAATGGGCATTGCCCTGCAAAAACTTGCTGAAGAAGATCCGACCTTCCGCGTTCACACTGATCCGGAAACCTCCCAAACCATTATCTCCGGTATGGGCGAGCTTCACCTGGACATCATTGTTGACCGTCTGCT
>JAIHZV010000207.1 GCA_022718015.1 Phascolarctobacterium sp.
TTGCCATCCAGCGCCTTGTTCAAAAAACGGTTGTTCATCAGCGTTACATCATGAATAATCTGCCTGATGCTTTCATAATTTTGCATAATATCCAGCATATCTCACTCCTATTTTATAATTTTCAGACTAGTCTATGCGATTAGTATAGCAGAGAAGTAGTCGGAAGTCAATATATTTTCTGATAATTACGATAGGATATTCAGCACGCCATCCTCGGCGCTGCGACGTCTGGAACGGACGACGGGCTTGTTAGAACGTCGATGTTTGGTGTAGTTGTCTAGAAACGGACCAATGTGGAATTTTTCGCTGGAGCGGTGACGTAGCATCCAGCCAGCAAACCGAACGTTGCTCCGCGACGTGAAAAATTCTGCGAATCTAGTCGCCGGAATCCAGCGGAGCAGCCGTACAGGGCGTTTTTTGGATACTTTTTGTCGCCCTGGACAAAAAGTATCATTATAGGCACCTACAAAAGCAAAAAAGCACCTGCCAAAGGACATCTCCTCTGACAGGTGCTCTCTTCATTTTTTACATTACAGGAACCAATTACTTACCTTGAGCCGCCAGCTTCTGCACCATTGCCTCAAGTCTTGCAATCTTTTCGTTTTGCTCAGCCAAAGTCTCATTCAGCGCAGCAATCTGCTCATTCTGAGCCACTACGGTTTTCACCAAAGCAGCCTTCGTGGTCGGCGTTTTGCTCGGACGGTCGAGCGCGAAGCTTACGCCTGCGTTCACCATATTCTCGCCGTTGCCCATGTTGCCCGCGATGCTGAACATCACCTGCTCGCTCGGACGATAGAACGCGCCGATTGCCGCAGCGTTCGTGCCACGGTAGTTGCCTACGCCTGCTGCGAAGGACAGCTTGTTGTCAGAGTCGAACTCCATCGGATGCAGAGCTGCCAGAGCTGCCGCACCAGCGCCAACCTTGTTCACCTTCGTGTCCAGCTTGCTCACTGCGCTGCCAAGGGTATCCACTCTGTCGCCCAGCTCGTCTACGCGACCGTTGACTTTTTCAATATCCTTCGCGTTTTGCTTCGTTTTGTCATCTACCTTCACCACAGCGTCAGACAGATTAGAGCCTAAGCCATTCAGCTTGCTGGTATCGCCGATTTTAGTTTCGTTGGCATTTGCCTTGTTCAAAGCACTATTTGCAGTTGTTTGTGCATCATTTGCCTTTTTGTTAACCTCGTTGACTGCACCAACTAAATTACCCTGCTCGGTGGTAGTCAAGCTGTTCAGGTCGCCGATTTTATTATAAACAGTTTCGCCGTTCACAAGGTTTTTATCGCCACTTGCGATAGCACCAGTTCCCAGCTTATCTGCCCACTTAGAGCCTGCGCCAGTTGTAATATTATCACCATTTGCATTGGCCTTATTGCCTACCGCAGTTTGCAAATCATTAAACTTCGTGCTGGAATTTAACATATTATCGAAATCAGTTTGCGTCAGCGTAGAGCCGCCGCCTGCCAAAGCAGAAGCATCAACCTTAATTGTCGGGCCATTAGCGCCTGCATTAGTTTTGAGAGTAACTTGACCGTTTCCGTCAGTACCCAAGGTAATGGTGTACTCACCAGCTTGTATAATTTGTCCATAGGTCGCAGCATCAGTATTTTTAGTGCCATCTTTTACATTAACGATTTTTCTTGTTAATAATCTGCTTTCACATATATCTTCACGAGTCGCAGGATCAAAACCCACAATTTCCTGATATATACCACCCACAGAAACAGTATTTTCTTCATCAGCTGTGGAGAGAGCACCTAAAGCAACAGCACCAGTAGCACTGGCTTTAGCTTCAGTTCCAAGTGCAATAGAATTTTCTCTAGTTGCTTGAGCGTGACGACCTATTGCTGCACCACCATTCTCTGCTTGAGCACTTGCGCCAACTGCAGTCGAAGCATCACCTTTAGTTTTAGCAGAGTCACCAATCGCAACGTTGCTCTCACCATTTGCTTCAGTGACTATACCCAAAACAACATTATACCTTCCGGTTACATATGCAGGATTACCAGCACCAATAATATTACTGTTATAATCAACAGTCACATTCTCCGCAAACGCACTTCGCGCCCCCACGAAGCTCATACCAAACACCGCCATCACAGCCAAAGCAATGCGCGCTTTTTTCGCTGCACTCATCAAAACAGTTTTTTTCATACGTACACTCCTCCTAGCCTTTAAGCTTGGCTACAATTTTAAATAAATCCTCAACTGTATATCCTTTATTTGAGGATTTATCAGCTGATTTTTCTATATCCACAAAAAAATCATTCATACTACAGGCAAATATTTCTCGCAGAATTATCAAATGGTCAATGGTAACTGCGCAGCGTCCTTTGGGGAATGTCCGCCCTTGCTGCCAAAGCATACTGCCTGATATGCTTATCCCGACGAGTCGATACAATGTACTCGCCGATAAGCTGTGCCATCAACGTTCTTTCTTCATCCATGCTAACGCCTCCTGCAAGCTTGCTGCATATAGCGTATTACAAAAATGAGCGCCCACGTCTAAAGCGGCAGAATCCTGCCTTTATTTTAAAATTTATAATTTTCCGTGCTATAATATCCTCATCAAGCTTGATGTAGTACAGCACAGAATTCTGTCATACGCAGCACTTTGACTGCCACAGAAAGGTTGTAATCAACATAGTCAAACAAAAAAATA
>JAIHZV010000208.1 GCA_022718015.1 Phascolarctobacterium sp.
GTAACTGTAGTAAGAAGATAGGGGAAAATAATGATTAGGTATTTTATTACTAAGGAAACGATAACTATAACATTGATAATGATAATGATAACTATAATTTCTATTGGTGTGTTTTTGGCTCCCCTGCTTCGATATAGATGTTTGGGAGATAATAAAAGATATACTAAAGATTTATATTATACATGGCATAATATTTATGTCAATGATCCATGTGAAATGGTTATGTTTTCGGAACCTAGTTTAGATAATTGGGCAGTTACAGCTGTTTATAAATATAATAGCGACAATTTATATGTAAAGCAAAAATATATTGAGCTTTTAAAAAATAAAGGTTGGGAATTAGAGAGAATAGAAGGTGGTAAAGAAATATTTCAAAAAAAAAATTTATTGTATTGCTTAGAATGCAAGGAAAGAGGAGTAATAAAAATAAGTGTAAAAATACAAGGATATGAGGATACTAGTTTATTACACAAATTGATGTATGGTGTAAATTAGAATAATCATGAGCCTTCATCAACAAAAGTGGGTGAACAACACCAATCAAAAACTTTAGTATCAAGGCGAAGAATCTTGTTAACAAGAAGGAGATTTTTGAAACAAGCTTTAAAGAAAGCCATGAGGATATTTCCTACAAGATACCGCATTTGAACGCACCTAATTATTATGATGCAGTGCGCAAATTTGACAGGCAGATTCTGACTGCGCAGATTGACAAAGAGACTGCGGATGCAAATATCATTGCCAGCGGTAACATCAAGATTGATTTGGACAAAGACCTGACCAATCATTACAGCAAGATTAAAGCAGGCAAAAATTTAACTGTCAATGCTGGCGGTACGGTAGAAAATGTGGGTTATCAGGGAACGATACATTACTATGACCGTGGCAATGACTATCATTACTGGAAGTATAAAAAGCACAGAAGAATGCATATCAGATGTCGTTGGGTTTATGGTACTACTGTGCTCCATTGTGCTCCATTATTATGACCATACGATGCGAGATGAGGAGGGTACTGACAGCGAGCGCTTAAGCCTTTTGAGCGGTGTTGGTGGCGTAAAAATTGAAGCCAAAGAGATAGTAAATAAAACACATCAGGCGAAGGGAAAAGTAGGCGATTTGCCTGAAAGCGATGCTTATTTCAAGACGGATGCAGACAAGAATCTTACCGATGAGACGCTTTACAAGGAGAAGCAGGATGTATCTACCAGCGTAGAAGGAAAGGCTGATGATAAGGCTGCAGCAGGCAAGGATAACAATACAGGAGATAAAATGATGGATATTTTCAGCCTGCATATCAATAGTAAAATCTTTAAGCTGACGGATGATGCAACGGCGAAATACCTCATTGAGACAAACAAGAAGTTTGCTGATTATCACGAGTTCCTTTCCAGTGATTACCTTTTGGAGCGTGTAAAGGCAGATCCGGAAAAGGTTGGCAAACGACTTGGCGATGGTTATTTTGAACAGCAATTTGTTTTGCAGCAGATTGGTACGCTGACTGGCAAAAAATATCTTGGCGATTACGGCAGCGATATGGAGCAGTTTGCTGATTTGATGAACGCAGGCGCAGTGATTGCAGAGGAGATGAACCTTAAAGTGGGTGTTGCCTTGACTGCGGAGCAGATGGCAAGCCTGACCACAGATATTGTCTGGCTCGTGGAAGAAGTAGTAAACGGACAAAAGGTTCTTGTACCGGAGGTGTTCCTGGCACAGGTGCGCAGCGAAGATTTGCGTTCTGACGGTGCGCTTATCGTAGGCGGTGAGGTAGAGCTGTATTCCAAGCAGGATATCAAGAACATGGGTAACATCAGGAGCGATGGTACTATAGCTTTGCGCGCAGAAAATGTGAGCAACAAAGGCGATATTGCTAGCGAAATTTTAACTGTTAAAGCAGAGAAAAATATCACTAACAGCGGTACAATACGTGCAAAAGCAGATGCATTGCTGCAAGCGGAGAACATCACTAATGAAGCAGCAACGAGCGAAACACAATATAGAGAGCTGAACCAGAAAAAGCTTGAAGCAACTGGTTCTATTAGTGCTGGGCAGAATCTGACGCTGGATGCAGGCAACAGCATCGCTAACAAAGGAGCAAATCTGACTGCAGGCAAAAATTTAACTTTGAACGCCAACGATGTTGATATCGTAACGGTAGCAAATGAAAAGCACGTTGCCGTAGCTTATGGCAGTTCTTCAGCAGAAATCCATGACGTGCAGCACCAGCAGAGTGCGCTGAGCGGCGAGAACATCCGCCTGAATGCTAAAAAGGACATCAGCATAGCAGGTGGGATTTTGAGTGCGAAAAATGACGTGGAGTTGAATGCTAAAGGCGATGTGAACCTGACTGCTGTGAAAGATTTGTACAGCGAGGAAAGCGAAGTGGGCAAGCGTGGCAGCAGCTATTACAACCATAATAAGCAGGTGGATGAAGCTGTAAAAGGCACTACTATAGCAGCGAAGAACGATATCAGCATTGCGAGCGGCAAAGAGATCAATATAAAAGGCAGTAACGTAGCCAGTGAAGCAGGAAAAGCAGACTTGGCTGCTGAAAATAATATAAATATCGCTAATGAAACAGAATATCACGAGCGTTTGCACGAAGAGCACAACAAGGTCAGTGGATTGCTTTCGTCCAAAACAACAGAT
>JAIHZV010000209.1 GCA_022718015.1 Phascolarctobacterium sp.
TCAGAGAACGGGTTAGCAGCGTAAGCGGAAGCGGTTACGCCAAGAGCCATTGCCATTGCGAGTACTAAGGATTTTTTCATTGTAATTTCCTCCTCTTGTATAAGAGATTTATTTATTACAAAATCTCATCCAAGTTAGTACCTGCACATCCAGTAAGAGTTGCCTTGTTTCCTCTACCCTACAGGCGCCGTCCCTGGCTCCGAGATTTTATAATACATGAATATTGTTTCACGCATAGAATTAGTACCTAGTCATCATTTTTAGACCGTCTTGCTACTAATTCTCAACCGTTAGGTACATTATAATCATTTTTGACTTATTAGTCAAGCATTTTATTTCAGAAAATTTTTACGAGAATAATACTTATTCCTAAGAAGACTAAAAACGCAAAATATCTATGAACCGAAGAATCTCAAAAAGCGAATAAGCTACGCGCTCAGATACCCTCTCTGCCGAGCCTGTGCTCTTCGGGGACGCAGGCGACAGAGTGGTAGCCCCAAAAGTAGTAAAAATCGCCGCACGCATATGCGCACGGCGATAAATACACTATATATTTCTATACACTCTTACTCTCTAAATTTAAACAGGCAAGCTACATTCATATAAGTACTCTGGCGCAATATCAATGTCATCATTCCAAGCAACAGAACCACAGTCAGCCTTAGCTGTAAGAAAAAAGCTGACGTTGTTGAGTGGTTTATAAATAGCTTTAGCAAGAAGTGGACGCGCATCAAAAAGCTTTTTTTCACCGCTAGCAAAGGTTAAAATTAGAGTATAATCTTTTTGTGGCTCTACGTTAGTAACAACCCATACTGGTGTTTTCATGTTAATCAACACTCCTTTTTAGCGCAATGGTTCAATTTTATATAAAGGTTCTTCATTTATGGCTAACTCCCAGTTGGCTACAAGTTCATCTTTATGTATCTCCGCCCAAGCAGCTATAAATTTTATTTGCCTTTTGGGCATTTCACCCTCCGTTAATTCACCGTCAAAGTTAAAGGTCGCATAATATCCTTGATATGATGCATGAAAATGAGGTGGATTGTGTTCACCATTGTTATACATTTTGATAATAATACCGTAAAACATCGAAATAGCTGGCATCTTTTTCTCCTTTAATTATAATATCTGACTCAACAAAATACAACCGTAAGCAAAAAAACAAAAAAGCAGTACTAACAGCGCTCGGATAATCCGAGCTCTGCTGGTACTGCTAAAGCCATTGCCACATCAATAGCTTAATACTAACGACGTAAGTCGAGAGGTCCTGCTTATATAGTTGTAAAGGTTGAATCTATAGCTAAGTATATAAGAGATACAGAAGAAAGTCAAGTAAATACCCTCTCTGCCTCGCTTGTGTCCTTTGGGTACGTAGGCGATAGCCTTTACTTTTTACTTTTTTCCCGACCGCTTCTACAGCGTAGCGATAAAGTATGCTATGCTGCTGACAAGCACGGTCAGCGTAATCATCATCGGGTCAGCGATAGATGTACGATAGTTCTCCGGATTATAATGCGAGCGCTTGCGGAACGGCTTCGCATCGAGGAAATCCATCGGATTGCTCGTAAGATCCATAAACTTTTCGTATAACACGCCCCAGGCACCGCCAAGGCCGCCGCTCGCTGCGCACAGCAGCATGCTGATACGGCTGATGAGGAAATCAATCGGCTTGCGGTAGAACCAGTCCGTATCGAGGCTCAGCGCGGTATGCGGCTCCATACGCGGCAGGAACATCATGAACGGCACCATCGTTACGACGAGAATTTCTACGTAGCTCAGCATATGCGCTGCGGTGAACGGCTGGTAATCAGGATAGCCGAACGGCAGATAGCGGTACAGCAGGTCTGGATATACGCCATAGAGGAAGCAGAGCACAGCGCCAAGGCCCATGCCCAAGTACATGTTCTTCGGCAGAGCGTTTTTGATTTCTACGTCCTTGTCCGCATCACGCAGGAAGATGAAGTAACCCATCTTCAGGGTAATCGACAAGAAGGTACCTATGCTGGCAAGCTCCAGCAGTGTATATACCCAATCATAGCCTGCGGCAGAGGCAGCAGCGATGGTAATCGTCTTGCTGATAAAGCCGTTGAAGAACGGTACACCGGAGATGGAGAACGCTGCCACGAAGAAGCAGGCTGCCACGAACGGCATCTTCTTCGCCATGCCACTGAGCTGGTTAATCTTGCGGATACCCGTTGCATAAATAATCGCACCAGCGCACATGAACAGCAGGGATTTATACAGGATATGCGAGAAGGCATGGGCAGCAGCACCATTCAGTGCCATCGCCGTGCCGACGCCAACGCCGGCAACCATGAAGCCGACCTGGCTGATGATATGGTAGCCCAAGAGGCGGCGCATATCGTTTTCCATAATCGCATAAGCAGCACCATAAAGCGCCATGAAGCAGCCAAAGCCCATGAGGAAGTCCGTGCCTGCGAAGATACGAATCAGCGCGTACACAGCAACCTTCGTGGTGAAGGAGCTGAGGAAGACGCTGCCGGTAATCGTACCCTCAGGATAGGCATCGACCAGCCAGGCGTTGACAGGCGGAATAGCTGCGTTGACAGCTACGCCAATCAAAATAGCCCAGAAGGCCAGGTCATGCGGAGCCTTGGACAGGTTAGCAACAAG
>JAIHZV010000210.1 GCA_022718015.1 Phascolarctobacterium sp.
TTTTACTAGCGTAGGCTATGCATTAATGTTATAATAAAGAAAAGATATTTTTGTTTTTAAGTTTAACGTAAAAGGGGGCTGGCGATAAATGACTAATAATTTAATGCTGCCTGTTGGCTATGAGAATTTTGCTGATATTCGTCAGCAAGGCTTTTACTATGTAGATAAAACTGCTTTGATTGAACAGCTTTTGAGTAATAAAGGGATGGTCAATCTGTTTACAAGACCACGCCGTTTCGGAAAAACACTTACTATGAGTATGCTGCGCTATTTTTTTGAAATAGGCACTGATGCAAAGCTTTTTGACGGACTATATATCGCAAAAAATCAAAAGCTGTGTGAAGCATATCTCGGAAAATATCCCGTAATTTCCATTTCCATCAAGGATGTAGACGGATTTACCTTTGACAAAGCGATGTATTCTCTTGTTGAGGTTATTGCTAATGAGGCTGGTCGTTTTCTTTATTTGTTAGATAGCGATAAGCTGACAGCTGAGGATAAGGATCAATATCGCGCCATGATCTCTGTGCGTGATGGTCTTTATATGATGGATGAGAAGATTTTGGAATCTTCCTTGAAGAAGCTGTCAGAACTTCTTTATAAGCATTATGAGAAAAAGGTAATTATCCTGATTGATGAGTACGACGTTCCCTTGAGCAAGGCGTTCAACAATGGCTATTATAAAGAGATGGTTGGTCTGATCAGAGCTTTGTTCGGCAAGGCATTAAAGACGAACGATGCTTTGTTTATGGCAGTGCTGACTGGTTGTCTGCGCATTTCTAAGGAGAGCATTTTCACTGGCCTTAATAATTTTAAGGTGCTGTCTATTTTAGATAACAGCTTTGACGAGCAGTTTGGCTTTACTGAGCCGGAAGTCAAGGAGCTTCTTGCTGCATATAAGCTAGAGGAAAAGCTGCCTGAGATTAAGGAATGGTATGATGGCTATCGCTTTGGCAGTGCAGATATTTATTGCCCGTGGGATGTTATTAATCATGTTGACAGGCTGCGTGTTAATTCTGCGTCTAGGGCGCAGTCATACTGGATTAATACCAGCAGTAATGAGCTTGTTAAGCGTTTTATTTATAAGGCCGATAAAACGACGAGAGATGAGATTGAGCAACTGGTTGCTGGAGAAGTGATTGAGAAAAATCTCCGCTTAGAGCTGACTTATGATGAAATTGACAATAGCATCAATAACCTTTGGAGTGTTTTGTTTACGACAGGTTATCTTACTCAGACTGGTATGACGGATGATGGTGCTTATAAGCTGGTTATTCCCAATAGAGAAATCAGAGAAGTATATAAGCTGCAAATTCAGGAGTGGTTTAAGCAGAAGCTGACAGCTGGCAGGGAGCAGATAGCATCCTTTTGGCAAGCTTTTGCTGAAGGCGATGCTGAAGCTGTAGAAAAGCAGCTTAATAAAATGCTGAGCAATACGATAAGCATTTTTGATACCAAGGAGCCTAGTGCAGAACGCTTTTATCATGCTTTTTTAGCAGGAATTTTAACAAGCAATGCGGAGTGGGGAGTGCTTTCTAACCGTGAGGCTGGCAATGGCTTTGCGGATATAATTGTCACGCTGGATGATCCAGACGCTGGCGTCGTTGTGGAAATCAAAAAGGCTGACAGACTTACAGAACTAGATAGCGCTTGCCAAAGGGCGCTGGCGCAGATTCATGACCGCGGCTATGGCGATTATCTGCTCAATGAAGGACGAGAGGACATTCTTGCCTATGGCATAGCCTTTTGGAAGAAGAGATGCAAGGTTGTATGTGAAAGGCTGAAACAGAAGAAAAGCTAAAAAAATAAAAAAGTTGAGCGCTGACAAGTAAAAATACTTGACAACGCTCTCTTTTTGCTTTATACTAACATAGTCGATTAAATTTCGAGAGGGAATAGATATGTCAGCAGAAGAAATTTTTGAGCAGCGGATGCGCTTAGGCAGGCTCTTTGATATTTACGGCAGCCTGCTCACAGCAAAGCAGAAGCAGTGCTTAGGACTTTATTTCTATGATGATTTGTCCTTGAGCGAGATTTCGGAGGAGCTTGGCGTTTCGCGTCAGGCAGTCCACGACCTGTTGAAAAGAGTAGAGCAGCTTTTAGAGCGCTACGAAGCGTCGCTGCAGGTGCTTGCTAAGGAAGAAGCGCTGCATGAAGAGCTGCATAAAGCAATTGCTTTGCTCGCCGCAGATGACGAAGCAAAGAAAGTTGAAGCCGTAAGCCTTTTACAAGGTCTGTGCGGTGAAGGTAGGTAAATAGAATGGCATTTGAAAGTTTATCTGAAAGATTACAAAATGCAATAAAGATGTTCCGCGGCAACGGCAAGCTGACGGAGGAGGATTTAAAGGCTCCTATGCGCGAAGTGCGTATGGCGCTTTTAGAGGCCGACGTTAACTTCAAGGTTGTTAAGGACTTTGTCGCTAAGGTTAAAGAGCGTGCTATTGGTGAGGCAATTGGCGAAGGCCTGAACCCGCACCAGCAGATTATCAAAATCGTTAACGAGGAGTTAATCGAGCTTTTGGGCGGCACGCAGAGCAAGCTTACTGTTGCTCCCAAACCGCCGACAATCATTATGCTGGTTGGTCTGCAGGGCGCTGGTAAAACCACCACCGCCGGTAAGCTGGCTAACTACTT
>JAIHZV010000211.1 GCA_022718015.1 Phascolarctobacterium sp.
CCATTTTTACAGCGACGGAGCCGTCCTCGGCCTGCTCGGTGATGATGCCGGTCTGCTCGAGGATGGTGACGGTGATTTCGCGGTTCAGCTTGTTGTCCTCAACGACCAGCAGGCGCTTGCCCCTGAAGTCGGGCTGCTCAGCCTGCGCTTGCTGATTATCCAGCTGCTTGGCGTTTCGTGCGGCGGTTTCTGCGTCCGTGCAGAGGCAAAGGGTGACGGCAACAATTATTTCTGTGCCCTCGCCCAGCTTCGACTTCACATCAATGGTGCCGTTGGCGAGGTCGACGATGCTCTTGGTGATGCTCATGCCCAGGCCGGTGCCCTGGATTTTGCTGACAGTGCTGTTGTTGGCACGCTCGAAGGGCGAGAAGATTTTCTTGACGAAGTCCTCGCTCATGCCCATGCCGTTATCAATAACGCTAATTTTGTAGAGAGCCTGATTTGGCTTAGCCGCAGGATATTGCGCCAGCTCTACACGGATGCTGCCGCGCTCCGGCGTATATTTGGAGGCGTTGCTGACGAGGTTGACGAGCACCTGCTCCATGCGCAGCTTGTCTATCATGACGTAATCATGGGTGAGCGGAGCGATGCTGATGGTGAAGCTTTGCTTTTTGCTTTCAATCTGCTCCTGCATGATGGTCTGCAGCTCCTGCAGCATTTCGTTCCAGCTTGTCGGTACAGGCTCCAGCGTAATCTTGCCGCTTTCGATGCGGCTTATCTCCAGAATATCGTTAATCAGCGAGAGCAGATGCTGGCTGGCTACAAGAATTTTGCTCAGATAGCTGTGCATTTGCTCGGTGCTGCATTTTGCGTTCTGCGCAAGATTAGCAAAGCCGATAATAGCGTTCATCGGGGTGCGGATATCGTGCGACATATTGAACAGGAAGCTTGTTTTGCTCTTGTTCGCAGCCTGCGCTGCCTCCGCAAGCTGCTCCTGCTTGACGGCGTAGGCCTGCTCCTGGGCGAGCAGACGCTTCTTTTCGTGCAGGCGCATATACATCAGCAAAAAGCCTAAGGAAATAGCCAGAATGAAGACGAAAAACAGCAGCGTCATCTGAGGATTGTAAGCGATATAAGTGATGAAATCCATATTCTGCGGCTGGAAGGTTGTATATTTGTTGATAATCTGCGTGCGCTCTTCATTGGAGATTTGCGAGATACATTTGCTGATGATACCGCTCAGCTCATGGTTGACGCCTGTGGTGAAGGCGATATGCACGTCCGGTCCGGGATTATCAAGAATTTCGTAGACAAGATTTTTATAGCTGCCCTGGTTGAGGTAGTAGAGCGCCATATAGTAATAAAGATAGGTGGCATCTGCCTTGCCGTAAGCAACAGCTCTGATAGATTCGTCGACGTTGTTCGTGAGGAAGACGTTGGCATCGTCGACTAGCTTATCTTCAACGTTGGAGAGGCGGGTTGTGTTTTCTACCGCGAAGGTGTGCGGCTGTCCCTTCAAGGTGTTGCGCTTCAAAAGAACTATGCGTGTGTCCAGATATTTTTTAGAGAGCGCATAGTCACGCTCCTCTGCCAGCGGGATGTTATCGTGGCGCCAATCCATAATCACATCAACGCTGCCATCTAAGCACATTTTTTCATAATCAGCTTTGTCTTTAGGCAGCTTGATGGTATAGGGTATGCCTGCCTTCTGCATGATTTTGTCGAACAGGTCGGGCAAAATACCCTTGAGCTTGCCGTTTTCTACGTAGGAAAGCGGTGCGCGGTCTGTCCAGACGCCAACGACGAGCTTTTTCTCTCCCGACTGATATTGACGGATAAGCTCCTGCTCACGATGGGAGAAGGATATTTTGACTGTATTGGTGTCGGTGACATATTTATATAGCAGCATATGCACCCAATCGCCCTCGCTGGCGTTCATCTGATTGAGAGCATAGTTGAACTCATTGAGCAGCTGCGTGTCGTCCTTACGCACGATGCCATAGATATTATTAGTATAGAACATATCCAGTGTGTGTTCGTTTTCCGGCTTGCGGAAGGAGTTGGCAATAATGGCCTCCACCTCGCCTCTGAGAAAGGCAGCGTACAGCTCAGTGGAGGTATCATAGAAGGTGGTTTGGTAGGTGAAGCCCTTTGCCTGCGCCCATTTTTGGAACAGGTCATAGGTGCGGTCCTTGCGGAAGGTACCGATGCGCATACCGTTATAGGTTGCGTAATCACCGGCTATGAATTTGGTGTTGTCGGCACGCACGTTAAGCAGGCCGCTGGTAACGCCGGTAGGCTTGGTGAAGGCA
This sequence comes from Phascolarctobacterium sp., assembly GCA_022718015.1. Classification (GTDB taxonomy): domain Bacteria; phylum Bacillota; class Negativicutes; order Acidaminococcales; family Acidaminococcaceae; genus Phascolarctobacterium_A. The sequence goes on from JAIHZV010000211.1 coordinate 2,253, forward strand.
AAGATTTGCTCACGCTCAGGCGATTTCTGCGCATTAGTAAGGATGTCCAGCTCGCCGTGTTCCAGCATCTGTAGCAGCTCGTTCCAGTTTTTGCCGTAGCCGACATATTCTACCTTGACGTCCATGTAACGGTTGGCCATCTGCCAGAGGTCGATGGTGTAGCCGGAAAGTCTGCCGTTGGCATCCTTCTGACAAAGGCCATCTTGCGCAAGTACGCCGACGCGGACAGTGCGGCGCTCGTGCGTCGGCTCGCCTGCTGCCGGCGCTATCGTTGTCAGCAGAATAAAAAGACTGCAGCAGAAGACGAGCAGTGCTCTGCTTGCAAGAAGAAGCTTAGCTTGGATTTTTTTTAGCATGGGTGTGCACCTCAATCTATATAG
>JAIHZV010000212.1 GCA_022718015.1 Phascolarctobacterium sp.
ATACACACATCCTTCTTTTATCGTTTGGATAAAACAAATTTTATTCCCAGACTACTTAATGCAGTACTTAGTTTCAATGCGCAAATTTTCTTTTTATAGCAAGAAATGTGGGTTAAGGAATAAAATTTTAAGCCTTTATTATCAACGTAAATTCTTAAGATTAGGGCTTAAATTAGGTTATTCTATTGATCCATATGTTTTAGGTTATGGTTGTGTTATTCCACACCATGGAACGATAGTAGTTGGGGGGGGAATATTGTAGGAAATTTTGCAGTTCTACATACTTCTACCTGTATTACGCATGGCAACAAAAATATAGGAGATGGTCTTTATTTATCAACGGGTTCTCAAATAGTAGGTGATGTAAAATTGGGCGATAATACGTCAATAGCATCCCATTCTTTGGTGAATAAAGCATTTGCAGGAAATACGTTACTCGCAGGATCACCAGCTTCTGTAATAAAAGAAGACTACAAGTCATGGTATGAGCGCGATGGTGAAAAATATGAGAATCGTGTTTCTTATGTGAAAACATTATTTCATTTTTAAATATAAAATTATGGTTTATTTTTTATATACGAACTATACTCCTAACTCCGCAGAAACTAATAGGGCTTTATCCTATTTGAAATCATTAGATAAAGCTGGCAAGAAATTAGAGGTAATATTCTTTTTGCCGGACAAATATGGTTCAAAGATATCATTTCAATTCACTAATATTAAAGTGACATATTTGTGGGAGAGATTCAATATCAAGCATAGAATTCTCAAATATATACCTTATATAATAAATATATTGCTATTTCGACTTCGTTTAAAAAGAGGCGATGCTGTATATATATATGGCATGAATGATGTCAAAAGATTTTTTGTAGGAATCAATGGAGTTAAAAGTTTTTATGAATGTACTGAACATCCAGAGGTATCACTAATGCCTGATAAACTCAGACGTTGTTCATTAAATGAACATATAAAAACATGTAAAAGGTTAAATGGTCTATTTGTTATTTCAACGGCTCTTAAAGATTATTATATAAAGAAAGGTGTGGATAGTGATCGGATTCATATTATTAACATGACAGTTGATACTTCAAGATTTGATGGACTCTTAAAAAATAAAAATAAAGAGGAATACATTGCATATTGTGGAAAGATATCCAATAATAAAGATGGAGTGGATCAGCTGATTCATGCTTTTTCTATAGTTCATAAAATAATTCCTGGTATTAAACTTTATATTGTTGGTGCTGTACCTGCAAATCTTTCAAATGAACATAATATTAAACTTATTCAAGATTTAAATCTGTCAGAATATGTTGTATTAACAGGAATGTTGCCTGCTGATGAGATTCCCCAAATAATGGTAGATGCAGAAATGCTAGTGTTAGACAGACCTGACAATCTACAAGCGAGGTTTGGTTTTCCTACAAAACTAGGTGAATATCTATTGTCTGCAAATCCTGTGGTTGTAACGGGTGTTGGTGATATCCCCTTATTCTTACAAGATAAAGATAGTGCCTTAATTTCCCCTCCAAATAATCCCCAAGCATTTGCAGAAAAAATAGTATGGGCTTTACAGAACCCAGATGAATCAAAAAGAATTGGATATAATGGTTGTAAAGTAGCAAGAATACATTTTAATTCCGATGTAGAAGCAAAGAAATTAATGACAATAATTGAAAGTTAAAATATAATGATTAAGGTTAGTGTTATTATTCCTATTTATGGAGTAGAACAATATATAGAAAGATGTGCAACAAGTTTGTTTGAACAAACACTAGATGATCTAGAGTTTATCTTTGTAAACGATTGCACAAAAGACAAATCCATAGAAAATCTAAAAAAAGTTATTGACAAATATCCAAAGAGGAAAAATTATATACAAATAATCAATCATAATGAGAATTTTGGGCTACCTACTGCCAGACGAACTGGTCTTGGTTATGTCCATGGAGAATATGTTGCGCATTGTGATAGTGATGATTGGTTAGAACCTAGCGCCTATGAAACTTTGTATAATGAGGCAATAAAAAATGAAGCAGATCTTGTATGGTGTGATTACTATAGGAGCGATGGTAAAAACAAGAAGCTAGTTTCTACTACGAAACAACCCAAATTGATGCAGGGGCCCGTATGGAATAAACTTATAAAGGCGTCATTATACAAAGAAGATATTATATTCCCAACTGCAAATAAAGCTGAGGATGGTGCTCTTCTAACTCAGTTGTCATATTACTCTCAAAAACGGACTTACGTCCCGCGACCTCTTTATTATTACTTTATTAATCCAGCCTCTATATGTAACGTTGTATCAGAAGACGCTTGCTTAAAGAAAATGAACCAAGAGATAGACAATGTTTTGTTAAGGGAGAAGTTCTTGAAGAAACATGGTATTTATGATGAAAATATAAATCATGTTCTGAGGTGGAAAATGCTTTGTAGAAAAAATCTAACTCCAATACTAAGTAATCGTAAGTATTACAAATTATGGAAGTCTACGTTCCCTGAAATTGATAAGTATTATCTTTTATCAAGCAGCATAAACATCCGAATGAAAATAGCATATATTCTGATTCGATTAAGATTAGAAAGAGTATTTAATAC
>JAIHZV010000213.1 GCA_022718015.1 Phascolarctobacterium sp.
AACGCTGCTGCCTTTAATATTGGCGTCTTTTTGAGCTTCAAGGTCTACTCTGCCCTTTAAGCTGCCTACAGTGCTGCCGACCTGTTCAGTGTTCTGGTTGGCATACTGGTCTTTTCTCTTTTCCTTGCCAATAGTAAAGCCTAAGCCGCCTCCGCTAAGAAGTCCGCTTTTCTTTACAGATTTTCTGTAATCGCTTTCACTCTTCTCTTCTGCGCTTTCAATATTCAAGTTACCACCTGCTTTTACGCTTACGTCATTGTCAGCTACTACGTTGCTGCCTTTGACGTTTGTATCCTTGCCACTTTGAATATCTACGCTGCCTGCAGAAACATTACTGCTTACTACGCCGTTTACATTGCTGTAGTCATAAATATCAGTAGTCTTGGATGACAGGAAACCATTGGATTTCTCGTGGGATGTGTGGAGTTTTTCGTGGTATTCATTCTCATTGGTAATATTGACGTTGCCACCTGCAGCAAGGCTGGCCTTGCCTTCCTCATTGGTAAGACTGCTGACCTTGATGTTAATATCACTGCCTGCAGAGACAGAGATATCCTCTTTGCCTGCAATATTGGTTCCTTTTCAGGGTCAGCCTTCACTCTTTCAAGCAGATAGTCGCTGGACAGAAATTCGTGGTAGTCTGCATACTTCTTGTTGGTTTCAATAAGGTAATTAGCACTGGGGGCATTATTAAGCTTATAAATCTTGCTGTTGATATTAAGGCTTTCAATACCTAAAAGCTTGTCCTGATTCAAAGGATTGTTTTCTGCAGCACTGTTGCCAGAAAGCTTGTCCTCAACATCTGTAGGAACAGTCTTTTCCCTTTCGTCATACTGCTTGCCGTCTGCTTCCAGTGTCTTGTTGACGGTTTTTGCTGCATTGATTTTCACGCTGCCTGTAGTACCAAGCACAGCAAGACGTTATAATTCATAGTGTTAGACATATTCTTAAATTACTTATCGTTAATGGATAGGTAAATATATGTTATAATAGCTACCACTAATGCCAATAACTCTTTTCTTGTATCACTTTTTCGTTTTTCATCACCACTATTCGCTACTATTTTCCAATCCGCATATACGAAAAACAATAAAGATATTATAAAAAAGCTCGTAAATATAACTTATATTTATAAATGAATAATATCGTAATCTCTTTATTAAAAAAATAAAATGAACTGAATAGTGGAATGCAAGACAACAAGAACAATGCGACTCTCCACACAGGCAATTTGTCTTTTGATTGAAAAAATATATAATACAGTACTCTTAAATATCCAACAAACAATAGTAAAGCCAATAACATATTACGCCCTCCAAAAATCCTACTGCAACAAATTTGTTGCAATAATAACTCCCATATCCATTACTAAAACAATCGACTTAGGGACACCTTCGTTATCTAACTCACGATGAATTACATAAGTTAGAGTACCCTTAGCTACTTCTTTTCCAATCATGGTAGCAATTTCAGAAGGCAGATTATCTGCATTATAATTTTTTATTATATTAGCACTTGTATCTATTATTTGTATTTTTTTGAAGATATTAATTGAGTGGCGTCAATTGTTGTTTCAGCAGTAAATATAACAGTCTCTCCTGCAATATTAGGCAGAGCATTGCTCAAGACTTTACTTAATCCTAAAAACTCTTTGGCTAGTCTGAGATTTTCGTGTAATCCTAAGTCTTTATTCAAGGTCAATTCAAAGGATTTTCCTGCATCGTCGTACTTAGTTAATTTAGCAAGTTCATCCATCAGTTGCTGTTCCATAACTTCAGCACCATCTGGATCTTTTGCTCTGTATTCTTCACTTATTTTATAATATTTTTCTATTACATCGAATTTTTCAGCATTTGTTCTTGCTTTTCTGATATCTTGAACAAATTTTTCTTGTTCTTCGTGAGGTAAGTGGTTATCTCTTTCCGTACTAATCGCACCAGAGGCTCCTGCCTGAGCATTTCCAGACACAATCTCACCTGCAATAGCACCCAATGCTCCTGCAGCAATTTGCTTTAATGCCGGATCTTCAATTTCAGAGATTGCACTCTGCATAGATTCTAATAATGCAGTACCGCTTGCTCCTACTAGGAAGTCGCCACTAGTCCATTGAGCAATAAGCCCGTCAACAAAGCTATTGAGGAATGCTTTTTCCTCTTTGCTGATTTTGCCAGTCAAATCACCGATGTAATTATGAGCAATTTCTTGGAACATACCAGCAAATTCCTGTTTCTCTTCAACCTTCGTCTTGTCAAATATTTCACCAAGCTTATTAAGGCTGTTTTGGGTATCACGATTCAGCTTAGTGATATCCTGCTCCTGGTCCCCTTTATCCCTAATTTCAATCTCACCTTCAGATACAGTTGCCTTGGTTGTGCTTTCTGCATCATCCTTGGCACCTACACCAATATTAGGCGTTACACCAGCATCTTTTTTCTTAGCATTCTTAGATGTATCGACATTGATACCAATACTTCCGGCTTTATAATCCGCTTTGTTCTGAATATCTTCATAGGTCAGTGTACCTGTGGAGATTTTATTTTTGTCTTTTTCAGCTTCACTGGAGATAATACCGCCT
>JAIHZV010000214.1 GCA_022718015.1 Phascolarctobacterium sp.
GCGTAATATCGCTGATAATAATAGCCACAGTTTCGCCAGCCTGGACCAGCTCGCGCAAAGGCTTCGTGCCAATAGGATTACGAATTGCCTCCAAAGCAGCAGCCTTTAAATCAGCACAAACTGTAGACTGATTGCCATGTATATCATAAATTACGTGCTCTTCAGGGAGCAATACTTCTTCCTGACGTTTGCCGATGGGCAAGAAATATTTTTTCATCAGTATACCTCCAATTTAAACAGCTTTTATCATTATACACGATTTTCTGCAAAAGTTAAAGAAAAAGTTATTTTCGTTACACACAAAAGCAAAAAACTGCTCATAAGTTACACAAAATGCTGAAAACAAGAGAAAGAATACACATTTGTATCTTCCACATCATACAGCATGATGTACTTATGAACAGCTTCTACTCTTACCACCTCTTGCTGCTGCGCCAATACTCCTTGCGCAAAAGCGCCAGCACAGTAAACAGCTCCAGCCTGCCCAGCAGCATTGCCAGCGCCAGCGCCAGCTTGCCCATGTGCGAAACGTCGGCATAGGTGCTTGTCGCACCAATACTGCCAAATGCCGGGCCAACACTTGATACGCAGCTTGCCACGCCAAAAACAGCATCATCAACAGGCATACCGCCCAACGTAATCACCAGCGAAAGCACTGCCACCACAAGAATATACATGAAGAAGAAACGGCTGACATTGATAATCGTCTCCGTCGGCAGACGCCTTTTATTGTAGTAAATATTAAGCAGCATCTGCGGATGCAGCGTATGCCGCAGCTCAGCTGCTACTGTTTTCAGCAGCACGATAAAGCGACAGATTTTGATGCCGCCTGCCGTTGAGCCTGCGCAGCCGCCGGTAAAGTAACATATCGCCATAATCAGCTTGGCAAAGGACGGCCACTGATCATAGTCACACGATACATAGCCTGTCGTACTGCCAAAGGATGTAACCTGAAAAAAGGCTTTGACCAGTCCCTCCTGCACCGGGTAGTCATTAACATAAATAATATTAGCAGCAACCAGCAGCGTGAAAAGGAACATCATAAAGAGATAGCTTTTAAACTCCAAATCCTGCCAAAGCACCTTCAAGCCAACCTGCGTTACCTGATAATACAATGCAAAGTTGCCTGCTGCAAGAATCATAAATAAGCCTAAAACAATTTCAATCGAAGCACTTTGAAAATGACCAACGCTGTTATTATAATTCGAAAAGCCGCCTGTCGCAATTGTCGAGCAGGCATGGTTGACAGCATCGAAGGTATTCATGCCTAAAATGGCCAGAATGCCCGTCAAAATTATTGTCAGCAGCAGATAAATATAAATCAATGCCACTGCAGTAGTGCGGATACGCGGCAGGATACGGCTATTAGAAAAGCCGCTGACTTCAGCATTGAACAGATAAACCGCACTGCCGGCAATCTGCGGCAGCAGCGCTACGAACAGTACGATGATGCCGATACCGCCAATCCAGTGCGTCATTGTACGCCAGATGATAATGCTGCGCGGTACAATATCAAGATTGGCGATTGCCGTCGCACCCGTCGTCGTCAGGCCTGACATACTTTCAAAATACGCCGAGGCCGGGTCAAGCAGTCCTTCAAAGCAGTACGGCAGACCTGCCAGCAGTGCCGCCAATATCCATGAGAAGAACACCGCCGCGATACCCTCACGCACAGACAGGTCTTTCGCATCCGCATCACCGCAGTACCGCTTGCAGGCAAAGGAAAACAGTAAAGCCGTTGCTATAGAAAAAATAAAGCTGGTATAGCATTCCTCGCCATAGCAGAACGTAAGAAACAGCGGCAGCACCTGTGCAATAGCAATGCCCGAGGCAATCTTACTCAGAAGAAAAATAATAATTTTTATATCCATTCTGCTGCCTCCTACCAGTTCTGCTTGTCACGCCAAAAGTCAGGGCGCAGAATAACCAACAGCGTAAAAATTTCCAAACGGCCTAAAATCATCGCCCAAATGCTTACGAAGCGTGCCCAATCCGAAAGATTGTTATACGTCGCTGTCGGGCCGACAATGCCAAACGCCGGGCCAACACTGCTCAGACAAGCCGCAATCAGACCTATGGATTCCATGATGGAGATACCGGAAAGAGAAATCAGTATCGACAGCACCATGAACACAAGGATGTAGAGAAAGAAAAAACGCGTAATATTACCAACGACCATAGGATCGATTTCACGCTTGCCCATACGAATCGAGTAAACGATACGTGGATGCAGCGTGCGTAAAAGCTCTGCCCACGCAGCCTTCAGCAGCACCAGCAGACGGGTAATCTTAATACCGCCTGCGGTCGAGCCGCTGCAGCCGCCGACAAACATCAGGATGAACAGCACCATACGACTGAAGCTCGGCCATTCTTTAAAGTCACTTGAAGCGTAGCCTGTCGTACTGCCGATGGAAACAGCCTGAAAAATACTGTGACGCACCGCCTCGCTCAAGGGCATATAATCCGAAAAATAAAGATTAGCACACATTAAAGTTGCCGCCACCGCCAAAATCAGAAGATAGTAGCGATGCTCTGTATCCTCTCTAACAGCTCGCCAATCCCCACGCCAGATT
>JAIHZV010000215.1 GCA_022718015.1 Phascolarctobacterium sp.
AATTTATAAACCACAAGTAATATGTTCGCGAAACCCAGAAAAAGACAAACAAAAATTCATAAAACCGTTGACGAAGTTCGTCCGTTATATTAAAATATAGACAAACAAAAATTTGTCAGGTGGTGAAAAATATGAAAGCTTTTTTAGTCGGATTCTGCTGTACATGTATACTGTTTGTTTGCTTTAATTTTTTGTTTGGAGAAACTCCGTCTTATCGTGAGGCTGTGGTTGTTGTAAAGCATGGCGATACGCTGTGGGATATTGCTTGTGCACATACGTCTGAGAATGAGGATGTACGTGAGGTAATGTATCGTATTCAAAGCAGCAACGACTTAAAAACGCTGCATGTTTATCCCGGACAGGTGCTCAAGGTGCAGCAGCGCGTGCCGTATAATGCACAATATGATGGGCTGATGGTAGCGAACAAATAATTTCACAAAATTTACGCAAGGCATTTTGCGGGTACTGTCGAATAATATATAAGTAAAGATAATAACAGAGGAGGTACTTGCAGATGCAGAACAAGAAATGGATTGCTGCGGCACTGGCAGCAGGCTTTATTTTGGGCAATAGTATGCCGTCGGCGCAGGCCGGTATTTTGGACAAGGTGCTCAAGGGCGGTGCAGTAGGCTACGTAGTTGATGCTACGGCTCCGGCTTTGAATGATGCTATTAACAAGGTAACGATGAAATATGGCGTAGGGACGACAGATGCAACGAAGGTTGTGCCGATTATTTCTGTAGGCGATGGCAGTCGTGCTGGTGCAGCACAGGTGTCTGGCCCGCAGTCGAAGGTTGACCAGGTTAAGGCAGCGCTGATGATTGAGCAGACGCTTTTAGGTGTGCGCTGCAAGGTGCTGATTCCTGTCGATAATGTTTCGTATAGAGATGTTAACCGCGTACAGGGCGTTGGCGTAAGCGCTTCGCTCGACGTAAAGATTTAAAAGAGCATAAAAAATTGCCGCATGGCTGGGACTTTTCTTCTAGGGGTAGAGAAGCGCCTGCAGCTATGCGGCATTATTTTTCGTTTTACAGTACCTTGCCTAAAAGGCTGAGTACGTTCTGGTGGGTGATTTTAGCGATGGTGCTGTCGCTGTATTTGGTAGCGAGGAAGTCGACGAGAGGCTTGTAGTCCTGTACGCCTTGAATATTATAGGGCGGATGGCTGATGCCGTCAAAGTCGCTGCCGAAGCCGACGTGGTCATCGTTGCCCATGAGGTTCAGCATATAGTCGATATGGCGGTAAACGCTTTCGATGCAGGCATCGTTGTAATCATTTTCGAGGAATTGGCCGGCGAAGGTGATGCCGATAAGGCCGTCATTTTCGTTGATAGCCTTAATCTGCTGGTCGTCGAGGTTACGCGGATGCGGGCAGAGGGCCTTGGCATTGGAATGTGTAGCGATAATCGGCTTGGTGCTGGCTTCGATAACATCCCAGAAGCCGGCAGGAGCGATATGGGAAACGTCGACAAGCATACCCAGCTTGTTCATTTCTGCGACAACCTGACGGCCAAAGACGGTCAGGCCGCCGCCGCTTTTTTCTTCGTTGACGCCGTCAGCGATATCGTTGCGGTTGCTCCAGGTGAGCGTCATAGCACGAACGCCAAGCTCATACAGGCAGCGCAGAGCCTCGAGGCTGCCGTCAATAGCGCCGCCCTCTTCAATAGCCAGCAGCGTTGCTGCCTTGTGGTTGAGCACGTCGGCAACGTCCTCCTTCGTGCGCACCTGCAGCACGTCAATGCCGTTAGCGTGCAGCTTCTTTACCTCCTGCAGGTATTTGTCGAGGTATTGCAGGGTGTAGCGCAGACCGCCGTAATAGCGGAATTCCTGCGTAGGAACATAAATAGCGCAGAATTGCAGGCCACCGCCGAGCGCAATCAGACGCTGGATATCAAAATGCTGGTCGTTGGCGTAGATGCTGGTGCCTTTCTTGTATAATTCGGTGAGTGTGTCACAATGACAATCGCAGATAAACATAATAGGGACTCCTTTCACGAAAGCCCCCGCTGCTCACGTAGGTGAAAAGCGGGGGCTTATCTTACGTATAAACTTTAAAATAACTTACTAAAGCTCTTCTTACCAGCCGGTGTAGTAGAATAAGAAGGTCATGCCGATAGTGGTAATCAGAGCACCTGCCATCGGGATAGCAGTACGTTTAACAAGATCAAACGAGGAAACCTCGCCCATACCGGAGGATACAACGATAACCGCGGTAATCGGGGAGCAGCTACGCATGATGGAAGCTGCAAAGTGCATCGGCAGCAGCATCAGCACGGGGTGCAGACCGGTGTGGGCTGCAACTGCCGGGGTCAGAGCGGCGAAGGCAAAGAACGGAGCGTTGCCGCTGCCCATAACAACTGCGGATACAGCGATGATAGCAACCATTACGAGCATCATAGACATCGGGCCGAAGCCTAAGCCTTTGCTGCCGTCGATCAGGGTGTTGATAGCGCCCATGGAAAGCAGGCCTTTAGCGAAGGTCTGACCAGCAACAACCAGGGTGATAACGTTAGCCATCTGCAGGCCTAAGCCGTCAAAGAAGGTTTGCACGTCGCCAAAAACC
>JAIHZV010000007.1 GCA_022718015.1 Phascolarctobacterium sp.
CATCATGTCAACACTTTTTCGCAACTTTTTTTAAAATTTTAGGCTTAAATTTCGTTGAATTAATGCGCTTCTTTCTTTACACGTAGCCAAGTGTTTCATAAGTGTCCTTCAGCACGAAATGTCCACTCAGAAGGATACATTTCGCAGGCTGTTTTTTGCCTTTATATGCCCCATTTTCCTCAATAAATAAAAGCAGCAGCCATTTTTCTCTAATGACTGCTGCTTTCAGCTCATGTATACAATATATTTTTTATTCTTCTAAAGCAGTAACTTCCTTCTTTGCCGGACTAAGAGCAGCCACGATAGCATAAGCGGCAATGCACACCAGCCATTCCATGTAAATAACATTCGGGAAGATGTGTACGGCCGGAGTCAGCTTCCACAGCACCACCATCACCAGACCTGCAAGCAACGTCCAGAAGCCTGCGGCCTTAGAAGCGTATTGCGGGAAGAACAGCGCCACGATAACGATAACGCTGAAGGCTGCCGTCAAGGACAGGCCAATCATAATCGTACCCAAAATACTGGAAACGCTCATCGCCAGGCCCAAGGTCAAAATGCCGCTGATAACAATGCACAGACGCGTCATAAGCAGCTGCTTGTTTTGGTCACACTGCGGATTAACGAAGCGTTTATAAATATCGCTGGAGAACAGCGTACCTGCACTCAAAAGCAGATTGCACGCCGTAGATACGTCCGCCGCCCACAGAGCAGCCAGAGTAATACCGGCCAGAACAGGCTGCAGTCCCACGATAACCTGCGGCAGTGCCAAAGCAGCCTGCGCATCAGGATACATAGCCTTCGCCACGATACCTAGGAAGGCAGCCAGCACGCCCACCGGCAGCATCAGAATGCCGCCCCAGACAAAGCCCTTCTTCGCAGTTTCGGCGTCCTTCGCACCCAGGGAAATCTGCAAAATACTTTGCAGCGACAGATTAACAGTAATCAAGGTCACAACCCAGCTCGTAATCGTCACAGGACCAACGCCGTCAATGAAGCTGAACCAGGGAACATTCGTCGGCAGAACAGCAGCAAGCTGGTCCATGCTGCCGATTTTCTTAAACTGAATAATCGTCGCAGCAAGAATGCCAACATAAATCAGCACAATGTTCATCACGTTAGACAAGGAAGCAGACCACATACCACCAATGAAGGTAATACCAATGAAGGTAATGGCACTGACAATCATACCTGTCTGGAAATCGAAAATATCCGGCAGGATAGCATGCAGAATACTGCCACCGGCAATATATTGCAGACTGATGATAACCAGCTGAATAACAATCTGGCAGATTACACCGAGAATAACCGCTCCCTTGGTATGGTGGCGTTCAATCAGCTCGGTAATCGTAGTGATATTCTGCTCGCGATACTTCTTCGCCATGAACAAGCCCATAACAATCGCGCCCAGCGCCCAGGCAATCGTATACCAGCCAGCGCTCAGACCAACGCGGAAGGCATGCTCGGATACGCCGATAGTCGACGCACCGCCGACAGCCAGACCGATAATCGTAACACAAATAAGCGGTGCAGAAAGTCTGCGACCAGCAAGCGCAAAGTTTTCATTGTTGCCCTCACTACGTTTTTTAGCGTACCAGCTGATAGCGAACAACGCAACAATATACAATATTAAGATGACTAAAGAAACAGGCACAAAAAATCCTCCTTAAAATATACATGCCTGTCAAAGATATACAACGCTCACGCTAACAGACATCGCTATCCCTGCCGCAATGAGCCTAATCGTGCAGCCTTTAACAACACATAAAAACCGTTTTGTATCCTGCCCCTGCTTCCGCATCGCCCTACTGACCAGCACCCATGTCCTGATCGCATAGCAGCCTCCTGATGCGTCCACACAAGCAGCAATACAGCTAATAATAAAATTATAGTCCTTTGCTAAAAATCCGTCAAGATTTTTTCACAAAAAACTGTTGACAAAAAGCGTTATATAAGTTACAATTATATCTGTTGTTGGCCTCGTAGCTCAGCTGGATAGAGCGTTTGACTACGAATCAAAAGGTCGCAGGTTCGAGTCCTGCCGAGGTCACCATTTTGAACTTAGCACCGCAAGAGATTGCGGTGTTTTTTGTTGTCTATCAGATTTGACAAATACTAGTAACAATCGTATAATAAAACAAAGAGACAACTGGTTGTGGAAGGCCGGTTCTCCTCGTTAAATTTTGTTTAGAAAGAAACCGTCTACCGCTTAGGCGGTTTTTTTCATGCCATAATTACTTACGGTACGAAAGAATGAGCACGACCAGAGTAGCAAAAGCAATCATTAAAGATAATGCTTCGTAGACTGACATAATCTCACCCCCACTCACCAAGGAGTAGGAAAACCGACTACCAGTTGTCTTTGATTATTATAACACAATATGGATTTTTTTACTACACAAGCAAACAGCTGTGTAGTTTTTTATTTTACCAGCGCACGCATCTCTTCCGCTGTCAGCGTAAAGAACTCCTTCGCCGTATACAGCTCACGGCGGCCACGGCAGTCAGCAAACAGCGCCACATCCACATCAGGAATAGCTGCCATAGCTTCCTCAATGGTTTTGCCGTTCTTAGCATAGGCCTCAAAGCGAGCTACAAAGGTATTGCCCGTGCCTGCCGGAACCAGCAATGCTTCAAAATAATCATCCTCACGCAGATGATCCTTCAAATTCACCTTGCCACGCAGCAGCACATCGTTATACTGCTCCTGCGGCAGATAGATACGCATATAAGCATCGAGCACTGTGCCCTCCTGCTTGCCCACGTTGTCGAACGGAATCTCCAGCGAGAAATCAACGCGCTCAGCCTCTTTTTTCTCCAAAGCAACAGCAGAACGCTTCTTCGTCAGCAGACGCATCACAGCATCGCCCTGCATCGAAATATATAAGCCAACAACCAATACGCCCAAAATAACAAGAGCGACCAGAATTTCTAAAATCAACAGCATCTTGCTTCCCCCTTATGCCTTATGATAGTCTTTGATAATGCAGATAGGAGTCTTCTCACTGCCGTTACCAAACGGATTGTCAATCAGAATCTCAGCAACCTTGTCCGGATCTACGCCCTTTGACCAGCCCAGCACAGCTGCACGCTTCAGGTCGTTGACATCGGCAATAGCCGCGCCATAGCAGCCGCAGGCCTTCGTAATAGCCGCTGCCACCTTCTCCGGCTCAGCCGGACCATAAACGATATGCTTATCGTACGGCGGCATCGTACCGGTAACGTCGTCAATCAGACGTGCCTGCTTGCCTGCCATACGATAGAACGTGCCGCTCACGCCTACGCACTTCGCTGCAAAGCCGCAAATAACCGCCCAAACTACGCGCGGACCGCCTTCGGCATCCAGCAGCGCCTGCATGCTGTACCAGCTGCTGATGCTGCCCTTTGCAGGGAACATATGCGACAAAATCTTTGCCAGCCAGCTCGGATGAAACTCCTCGCAGCGCAGTGCGCGACCCTGCGTAATCGCAACCACGCTTTCAGCAGCGCAAACAACATCATTCGGACCAATCTTGTCCTTCGCATATTCCAGAATCGCATCGCAGATATCATCGTGGTGCGTCAAAATTCTTGTCGGTACAGGAACTATCTTATACTTTTCCATACTCTCACTTCTCCTTCTCAGCCTTATCTGCCGCATAAACCTTGTAAATTTTATCATACCATTTGGGCTCCAGACGGATAATATGTCCTTCCTTATCCGTAAACACGTTGCGCGTATGGCCCTCTACAGCCACAGCGCCGTCGCGCAGGCGGATAACACGGTAGTCAAACTCCATCTTAGCCTTATTAAAGCCGCTCATCTCCACCTGTACCTCGAAATCATCATCAAAGGTGCAGGAATTTTTATATTGGGCGCGAACCTCGGTAATCGGGAAAATCACGCCAGCCTCCATCAGCTCGCCCAGCGTAATGCCGCAGGCGCGCAGATAGGCCACACGTCCCATCTCGAACCAGCGCAGATAGTTGGCATGATGCACAACGCCCATCATATCAGTTTCTACAAAGCGTACTTTATCGCGAATAGTAATCATAAATACTCCTTTTTCTTCACTAAATCAATTTCTTATTATAGCACTTTTGACGCAAAGTACATATATAAATCTTACAAATTTCGTAAATTTTTCTCTTCCAGCAACCGCTTCACCTTTTCCGCCAGCAAAGCATAGAGCACGGAAAACAGCGGCACACAAATAATCATGCCGGCGATACCGCCAAGGCTCGCGCCAATCGTCACCGCCGCCAGCACCCACAGCTCCGAAAGGCCGACTGCCTTGCCCACAATCTTCGGATACAGCAAATCGCCCTCGACGCGCTGCAGCACGAAATATAAAATAATGAAGTACCAGATTTTCTCCGGTGCTGCCACAAGAATCAAAAAGCAGCCGATGAGCGCGCTGATAAAGGTGCCAAGAATAGGAATCAAGCTCAGCACAGCCACCATCAGGGAAATCACAGTCGCATAAGGGAAGCCAAAAAGCGTCATGCTGACGAAATACATAACTCCTAAAAGCAGCGCCACAACAAGCTGTCCGCTAACAAAGCCGCGAAAAATCTTCTCTGACGTTTGCAAAACATGCAAAACATAGGCCGCACGCTCCTTCGAGCAAAAGGCGAAAAGCACGCGCTTAAAGTTACGCACAAGGCGATGCTTCTCCAGCAGGCAGTACACCGCTGCCACAAAGCCGATAACGCAGTTCGTGAGTACCTCCAAAAGTGAAGCCGTCGCCGACACAGTCTGCTCGAGCAACAAACGCTTATTGTTCTGCAGATAATTGAGCAGCGTATGATAAATCTCCTTCGCCTGCGCCTGTACAAAGGCCAGCTCATCCGGCGAAAACGCCAGCTCCTGCGCCTTCTGCTGCAAATAAGCATCCAGCTTCGCCAACGCCGGCGGCAGCATCTTCACAAGCAGCTTCATGCTGGCGTGCAGCTCGGGCACGATAGTCAGCACAAAGAAGGCCAAAAAGCCAATGATAAGCACAAGACTCAGCAACAGACACACTGGCCGCTCGAAGCGCGACACCACGCTATGCTTCAAATACCTGCGCCAATACACCTCCAGTTTCGTCATCAGCACATTGACAATAAAAGCCATGCAGCCGCCAATAATAAACGGCAGCAAAATATGATATAGGCCGCCCAGCAAATGCAGACTAGCATTGTAATTCCACAGCGCCCAGATCAGCACTATCGCAAAGGCCAGCAGCCCATACGGATTTTTTTCTTGCATAAATACTCCTCAATTCATGACACGTGCAAATATGCATACACTTACTAAACTAATAATACTATTTTAACATAGAAGCAAGCACAATACAAAAAAGTTCCGCAACCTTTGCATAAGTTTCACAGATGTGGTATAATTTTTTCATTAGCTAATAGGCTAAACATCAACATGGCCCCGTAGCTCAGTGGATAGAGCACTCGCCTCCGGAGCGAGGTTTTGCGTCAGTTCGATTCTGACCGGGGTCACCACAAAAAGAAAAACTAGGCGATTACATAACCAAGCATGTGTGATCGTCTAGTTTTTTTATACGCCGATATTCCAATTTCTGCAAACATATGTTAAAATTAATTAGTGCTACCACAGCGGTAAAAACGCAAAAAAATAACCGCCCAGCCTACCAAACTAGCGGTTATCTTTAACTAAACTATTTGGGGCAACCGTCTATCGGTAGCACCTTTTCTATGTTTATTATACTATATACAACAGATAAAGGCAAGTAGTTTCCTCATTGCTTGCCGCTTCTGTTCTGCTAACCATAAATACGACATATCACCCTTTCTATTGCTTGGAAAGGGCTTTTTTTATTATCCGCAATACACTCTTACTCTTCAATAACAACCTTCATGCCAACTCTCGCAAACTGCTTCAGCTTGATAATATCAGCGTTATTCAATCTTATGCAGCCCTCAGAGGCTCTGGTACCAATAGATTCCGGAGCATGCGTGCCATGAATGCCAATGCCGCTCCAGCGTCCGCCGCTCAGCTCCGTTGTGTCCAGACTAATAAACCACGGTCCATAAGCACCGGAAATCTCTCCCTTGCCATCATTGAAGTCATGCGTCCAGTATGAAGCATCGAGTATTTCATCAATAGGAAAAACGCCATCAGGTGTCTTCATATCGCCTGATTTTTCCTTTTGGCCGGGCTTCAGGCCTAAAGCACAGCCATATTCAGCAACAATATTCCCCTTGGCATCTACGGCGTATAATTTAAACTCACTTTTCTTTATCAGAATAAAATCTGCGTCCATTTTATATTGTTCAGCAAGCGTAGGCTGCTTTACCTCCCGCTTTTCTTCAGCCTTAGGAGCCTCCACCTTCTTTGCCTCCTGCTTAGCTATAGCCGCCTTGCCATTAGACGCCTCACTGCTATCTAACAGGCAGCCGCTTAAAGCAACAGCCGTCATACCTAAAAATAAAACCGTTGCCAAAATTTTTTTCATAGCGCTGCTCCTTCCATCATTTATTTTTCGTCTACAGCTTACTTAAATAATTTTTCAATCCACGCACGCGATTGCCTACTGCTTCACTAACGCGCATGATTCGTTCTCTATCCAGATAAGGACTAGTAGATAACGTATCTTGAACAAGTGCAGCACATTCATCCAAGCTCTCAGTATTTATGCAGCACACCTTAACTAAAGCAAGCTGCTTGCTCCGCGTCTCCTTAAAGGGCATAGCTGGTAAAGCCGTTCCTATTTCACTATTCAAGGATTCGCACCACAGACTCGTGCCATTGTCAAATAACGGCGCAGCACCAATAAACTTCAACGAATTCACGTCACGAATAAAACCGAAGTTACCATAATGCCTATCACTGTTTTCCAGCAAATAATCTGCACAAAGCATCTGCTGCAGATATATTTTCACGTCAGGTATACCCAAATAATCGCAGCATCTCAGGAAATGACTATACGCTGAATCATTATTAGAGCGCGGAAGTATCTCCTTCACAAAATAGGCCGGAACAAACTCCGTATCCACAGTAATAAAGTTGGGGCACAGGCATAAAGGGCGATTATCCTCGACAATCAGCTCATAAGGCACATGCTTTATGCGCAAAGCAGCAAGCACCTTGGCAGCAGCAGCTTCATTGTATGGCTGCTGCAGCAGCGGTACCGAGCCACCTTTAGCAAGATATGTCAGGCCATTAATCTTAAGCCATTTTTTCTTTAACCAGCCGTTACTTGAAGCATCAGGCGTAAAGGGGTTAATTGCAGGTCTGGATGAATCCTTCTGAAAAAAAGCCTCGCCTAATTCCTTAGAAAAATCATTGGTAAAGAAATTAACGTTCTCCCATAGCAGCTCACTGCCAACAGGCTGCAGCCAATACTGGTCAGACAGGCTCAAGCCCAAGCTGCGCTTGCTCAATACCGCAGGAGATTCAATATCATAAAGATGCAGTATATAACGCAGACCATCACGGCTAGCAGGAATAATCCTGCTCCGCCACCATTGATTCAATCTATCTGCAAGCTTGCGCAAATCATCTCTAAAAATACCTACAGGAAAAGCTTCAGGATTATATATCTGCAAAACTTCAGTTATATAGCCTGCATCGGACAGCATAACCTTAGCCAAAGGAATGTTTTTATTCATAATTATATACTTATCCATGCTTTCACCTCCATGAGTATTTTCTATATTATATCGCAAGCCTCATCTTTTGCAAAGAAAAATATTACCGCCCAAGCCTCACTGTAAAGTGAAGCCTGGGCGGTTAGATTCTAATTCGATGTCAAACATTATTACTCAAACTAAACTTTCCACCAACTTATATACATCAGTAAACGGATTAACATCAACGCCAAAAGGCGAGGCATTTCCATTATGTTTTTGATATAATTCCAAACGCTTACTATTTTCAATAGCCTTTGCAGTATGCGCAGACAATTCAGCATATACATCTATCGTTTTTCCGTAATTAACAATAAAATTCTTAAGTAAACGACTAACATCATTATAGTTACCCAAAAATTTAGTTGTATATTGATAATGCAATAAATACCACAATTCAAAACACGGATTCGATAATGCGATCTGTATATCCTTTGCTTCTGCCATTCTTCTGGCTTTTTGCAGCTGCATATTTTTATTATCTATAGGATTCGGATTATTGTAATTAACATCTCCGTCTGCAACCACCCAAACTGTATCTCCATTCCTCTTCGCCAACTGATTTTTCTCTTTGTAATCTACAGCTTTACGTACTAAACTTATATAATCTGACTCCCCAGCGCTACTCCTACTTCCTACAACTCGAATATCAACATTATTTTTACGCGTACGCAAATGCTCAAAATACTTCGGCTCAGTCTGTGATCCTTCTGTAACTATCAATATTACCGGCTTAATACTTCTGCGGCGAACTCCACGTTTTTCAATTTGCCCTCGCGCCATTTTACAAGCCTCCTTTGATAAACGGTATCGCGCCATAGCGCCCAATAAGATATCCCCGCTCTATTTTAGTATCTTTCCGTACAGAAAAATCATCTAAAGAAAATAAATCAGTTGCAGCTGTATTTTCATTCTTTTCGGTAAACCAAATCTGATCACGCCGCATAATATCTAAATCCAAAAGATTTGTATTATGCGATGTAAAAACAAGCTGAGCGCCATGAGGATTAAATTCTGCACTGTTAAATAGAGATATCAAATGTTTAGTCAATAAAGGATGCAAATGCGCATCTATTTCGTCAGCTACTAAAAGCGTCCCCTTGTCTAATGCCTTTCTCACAATACCTACAACTTTAAAATAACTATTTGTACCATCAGATTCTTCGGTCATATTCAAATTATAGAATTTTTCCTTGCCATTTTCGTCTACTACCGTATGTACAGTTTCAATATTATTATAGCTCTGCTTATCAGGCATTAACGAACCTAATCCTTGAAAATCACGTATCTCCAATGCTTTTATACCAAAGTCTGCAACTTGAAGCATATTAGCGATTACAGAACGATATTCTTCATCACGCAAATTTCTCGCATTCAAACCATAAGCATCTGCAATTGATCTTTTTGTAAGAATCTGGCAAGACGCAAACCACTCTAAAACAGGTATCACTTTACTGTAACTCCAGTTAGAAGCAACTGATAAATATAGCTTATTTGCGGACGTACGCTCTTTAAGCATATTCTGCTCTTCTACATCTACAGTAAATTTATACTCCTTTGTATTCTTACGCTCAAAAATAATAGCCTGTCTGCCATTTGGATAATAATAGAGATATTCATCAACTACTAAAGTATCCGTAACAGAAAATCCATATGCATAACGAATTGCATCAACAGTAAAAATAACTTCAAAAGAACTCGGCTTAACAGCTGTAAAATCATCAAATTTAAATGCAGTACGACCAATAGGCATATGTAGCTGCTGATTATGTGATGTCAAAACATAATTCACCATAAACCAAAAAGCATTAAGCACATTAGATTTGCCGGAAGCATTAGCTCCATAAATAACAGCACTTTTTAGACATTTTTTATTGTCATGATTTATCAAAAAATCTGGATGTTCTTTGTTTTTACTGGCAAGCAACGACAAAACCACTTTATCCTTTATTGATAGGTAATTTTCTACACTAAATTGTATAAGCATCTATCATCACTCCTAGTCATGCTTTCACAAGTATTATATATCTATTTTTGTGTATTTTCAACAAAAATCGTCTTTAAAAAACTTATTATGACTTTTTATACAAAAACCGCCCAAGCCTCACCGTGAAGTGAAGCCTGGGCGGTTAGAGTTTACTATATTATGCTTTTAACCTTAGAAGCTCCAGTTTACATTAGCCATCCACTTGTTAGCCTTTACGCTGTCGCCCTTCTGATATTCATAGCCTAAGCCATAGGTAACATTAGCCTTTTCAGCTTCGACAACAAAACGGCCAATATAGCTGCCATTATCAGCTAAATCATAGCCAAAGCCATTGCTTGCACCGTTCAGGCTTACTGTCTGCGTTGCATCACGATCGCCCATGTTCCATACATAGCCAATCTCTGCAATAGGACGAATTGTCCAGCCGCCAGCTTTTACATCAGCGCTGTATTTTACGCCTACAGGCAGCAGCCACAGGTTCATATCATCGCCATCATAGCTCATGCCAATGCTGTTATTATAGTTACCGGTGCCAAGGTGCATGTAACGAATACCAGCATACGGAACGAATTTGCCAACGCCAGCCTTCAAGGTCTTTTCTGCACGTACACCAATGCTGAAAGCATCAGATTTAGCATCAGCAGTCAAAGTCATACCGCTGTTATGTTGGGTAATATCGTTCTTGCCATGCAGGTAGCTGATATCGCCAACTACTGCGCTATCCTCGTTTTGAATGCCGCCATAAATGCTTGCGCCATAGTAGGTCGCATCATTTTCGGTTCTAGCTGCCAGAGTATTGCCCTTAACGCTGCCATCAACATAGCTCAGTGCTGCGCCAACTGTTGCTTTGCCATTCTTATACAGGTCAGCGCCAACTACAATGCCGTTATAGTTTACATCGTACTTGCTGTCTGCGCCTGCAACTGCCAAACCGTCAACATTTTCTTTGCTATGGATGTATTTTGCCCAGATATCGCTGTCATGCTCTTTTTCATTAGTCAAGGACATATGCTCGCTGATAGCATCAGTAAACAGATTGCTTGCTGCATAAGTGCCATGCTCAACGCCTGCCAGCTCACCCATAGCAGCTGCGCTGTTGAGGGCGCTCGCTTTTGCAGCGTCATCTGCATTGTTGTGGTCATCAGATGCGCTATTTACAAATTCAGCTGCTACGCCACCAGCAAGGATAGCTGCGTCATAAACGTCGCCTGCAAAAATTGCACTTCCGTATGCTTCTTTAACAGAATCAGAATAAGCAGTTACATCATAAGCATCATGCGTTGCACTTTCTTCAATATTAAATTTCAGCAGTTTGTTATTGCTGATAACATTTTCTTTCTTCCAGCCATCTTCGCTGCCAGCGATAATCTTATAGGTATCGCCGTTTTTAGCGTTATCAATATACAATTTAGAAGAATCTGCAACAGTTGCATCAGTTACACCAGTAATTGCCGCAGTAGTTTTAGTTTTTTCACCATCTACCATCAGCAAGGATTTATCCGCAAAGTTAACGGAACCATTTGTAACAGCAGTTGTCGGATAATCAACTCGAGAACCATCAACAATCAGAGAACCGTTTCTAACATTAATAGTAGAAGCGATATAAGCTGCAGCAGAAATTTCATTTTCTCCCCATGTTTGCTCAGTCTTAGCAAAAACACTTTCAGCCGTTGCTAAATCTGCACCCAAAGAAAGTACAGAGTTTCGACCAACTACGTACTTACCATCTACTGTCGTAATATTTTTTACAGCTAAGCCACTAGCATCACTAATAGTTGTGCCTTCCCTCCATACTGGGTCGAGGAGAATAGAACCACCATTTAATTTTATTTCGTCAACAGTGAGTTTGCCAGCACCAGTATCATCGCCAATATTCAAAGCGCTGTTCAAAGAGCTGCCGGGAATAAGTTCTAATTTTTTAGCACCAACGTTACCTGCTAAATCACCAATTTTATCTACTATTAATTTATCAGTATTTAAAGAACCCTTTTCAGCATTAAGTCTACCACCTACCAAGGTAATACTGTCAGTAACTTCTACCTGACCATTAGTTTTCAGCGTACTTGCATCGTTAACAATTACTTCACCGTTTAAGTTATATTGCGTATTGCTTGTAGCCAATGCGTTGCCGATATTCAAATGGCCAATGATTTCCGTTGCACCAGCAACAGGATTAGCATGATCATCAGTACCAACAACAACCTTAACATCTTTGTCAGCACCATTAACAGTAATTACACTGCCACCCTGGCTGCCACCAAGAGTTACCTCTTTGCCATTAGTAATTACCATGCCATCGCTGCCTGCACCCAGGTCAAGCTTGCCAACAGCAAAGCCATTGCCAACCTGCTGTTGAACATTGATACCTGCAACATCTTTACCTGATAAGGAAGTATCGTTGCTGCCAACCAAGAGGTTGTTCTCAGCCTTAGCAGTAACCTTGTCAAGCTCGGTATCGCTGCCAAACTTATCAGCAGCTTCTCCTACGCTAATTTCGGTCTTTACTTCGCCGGTTTCTTCTTTAACAAGCTCGCCATTCATAGTCAGCTTGGTTACGCCCTGTTTTTTCAATTCAACCAGTGCAGAATTAGAATATGATTGGGTGAACTGAGCATCATTCAAAATCAGGCTGCCGCCATTGAATTCAATACCTTCGTTAGTGATTGCGCCGGATTCCTTTTGCGTTGCGGATGCAGCGTTAGCATAAATCTGGTCAGACATGGTGGAGATAACGCCGTTTTTGTCGAGAACAATGCCTTTGTCAGCGGTGTTCAGAGTATTCCCCTCTTCAGTCTTAACACCATACATTTTGCTCTTTAAATTGTCATCCTTTAGTGTACCGCCGTAGATATAAATCTTGCCGCCATTTTCAGCAACAATACCTTTATCAACATTATATACACTTTTCTCAGTACCATCGAAAGTAATAGATGCATTAGCACCATCAGCATCGATAATTTCAGTTGCCTTTACATCAGCATTTTTGACAGTAATAGTTGTGTTGGCATTAGCAACTAAGAGTGACGTATTAACCTTACCACCATTAATATTAATAGCAGCACCCTCTTCTGCTTCAATACCATCTTCACCAACTGTATATGTTGCGCTACCATCGGTACTATTTAAATTAATAACTGCGCCCTTACCCGAAGCAACAATTGCTGCATCAGCATTTACGTTGGAATCATTAACAGTAATTACACCGCCATCAAACGCACCAAGGTTAGAATCAATCTTTACTTGATTGAGTTCAATGGTAGCACCATCAGCACCAATTTCAGTGCTGTATAACGGTTTATTCTCTTTATCATAAAAACTACCAGCAGTAACACTACCACCATTCAAAACAACTTTACTTTCACCAGACGCTTCAATACCACCAGTAAAATCTACATTAGTAGCATTCAGTATACTACCATCACTTATATCCGCAGCAATATCAGCAAAAGCTACTTCAGGCTCTTGATCATCATGACGCTCGACCTTACTACCGATAATTTTGCCGCCATTCAGCTCTATTTCAGAGCCTTTATCTGCCGTTACTTTCCCCGCTTCTACAGGAGAAGTATAAGTATGCGTTTGCCCATCTTCGTGAATAATATCAGCTGCCTCTGCAGTCAGCACGAAGCCGCTCATCACGCCTGCTGCCACAACGGAAAGCAGGACTTTTTTTGCCAAAGATTTGTCCTTATGATTCTTCTTCATAATCACTCAACCTTTCTTTTTTTGACTCAGCATCAGCATATTAGCTTATCCTAAAATATGCGTGCTAAATGACTCTGCGCGCAAGCATTAGCATATATTATTCAGAATAATTGCCACATTATTCGCGCACGTCTATATGCTTAAATTATAGCACAGTCTTCCCCCCTGACAAGATTTTACGGTAAAATAAATATAAACTTTTTAAGCTTGTCGGCGCTAACCAAAATACTAAAATTTACGCCTAAAAACGTCTTAAAACTAAACCTTTATCAATTTCTTTATAGCAAAAAAGCCCGTGCCTCATAAGAAGCTACGAGCTTTTATTTTCTCTGTCGTCACTTATCACCATAATGACCCTTGCAATGTGCAATGTAAATTCTTCCATTTTCTACATGATAAACCAATCTGTCTTTTTCATTTATGCGCCTGCTATATTCTCCTTGTAAATCTCCATTCAACGCTTCTGGCTGACCAATGCCATTAAGGCAACCGTTGCGCTCAATATCCTTAATAAGCTGATTGATACGCTTCAATGTCTTTTTATCCTGCAACTGCCAATAAAGA